>JBARDK010000190.1:0-3575 GCA_049795075.1 Nitrosotalea sp.
AATCAATCCTGAGGAGAGTGCTTTTTCTCTGTATGCCATCAGTGCCTTCTTTACCTGAATCATATAAAGTAGGTTAGAGTATTGTCCGTTAACAATAGGAGTTTCCTTCCCGAATGGCCTGTAGAAATCATATTCGTTTTTTATCGAAGTAGAGGTCACCTTTGGATCGAAAGTCATAATTCTTGGAGTATCACTTAATAACATTGCAACAGCACCTGCACCTTGTGTATATTCACCACTCGAACCAAGATCGTACTTTGCGATGTCAGAGACAACTACAATTGCATACTTTCCTTCAGCCTCACCGGCCCTAATCCAGTTTGAGTTATCATACAATGCATATGAACCGCTAACGCATGCAAATTTACATTCAATTCCACCACAATGTTCTAAAGAATCATCACCGTAAATTTGCTCCAACATACCTATGACATAAGAATTCATCGCTTTTGATTCGTCAAGCGAAGACTCTGTCGCAACATAGAGTCTACCAATGTCCTTTGGAGCAAGTTTGTTTCTCTCAATTAACCTTAGACATGCATTGGCTGCCATACATGCAGGATCTTGGTTAGTATCCACAATAGCCATCTGAGAAACGCCTAGTCCACGTTGAAGTTTATCCGGATCCATACCACGAGCTTTTGCAAAATCTCTGGCGTCTACAAATAACCTTGGAACGTAGATGGCTATATCATCGATACCTGCAGCCAACAGCTAGAGCTTAGATGTAACAAATATAAGCATTTTGAGAGTCAACTTGATCTCACAAAACCATAGTTTTATTTGCTTTTTCAACGAAACAAGCAAAAAATATCTCAGGATTGTAGTTTAGACTTGAAAATTTCATCAAATACCTGGTATGGTTGAGCGCCAACCACCTTCGTGACAGAATTGTCAGGTCCCATTATGAAAAAATCTGGGGTTCCGGTAAGACCCAGATTATTAGCGTCTGAAACACTATTACGAATAGTTGGGATATATTTTGACTGAGTCATACATTGGTTAAATTGGTCTTGGTTTAGACCTACCTGCTTTGCAAATTGTGCCAAGTTTGTAGGAGAAACCCAACCAGTATTCTCACCTGACCAATTACTATACAACGTATCATGATACTCCCAGAATTTTCCTTGTTCTTGAGCACAATGCGCAGCATTAGCCGCAGTAACTGAATCCTGACCTATGATTGTAAAGTCTTTGAAGTACATTTTGACTTTTCCAGTGTCGATATAGTTCTTCACTATGTCAGATTCTGTGTTATGGAAAAAATTGTTACAATAAAAACACTGATAATCTCCAAACTCTATCATTGTGATTGGAGCATTCTCTGAGCCTAGTACTGGAGATACATTACCTGTTATTAGATCAAGACCTGCTGTTTGACTAGCATTTTGTATATTTTGAGAGGAAATTTCTGGAGAGGGGGTTTTCATCATGTCCTGTCCATAAACTAAAAAGACTACTATAATTGCAGATACAACTAACCCAACACCAATTCCAAGTGACGGTAGATGGATCTTCAACTACACTAACAGAATTCAAAGTCTATTTAGTTCTTATCAAGGGTATGTAAATAAGAGGGAATCCACCATCACAAAAATATGAAACGTGTTTTTGTAAATGGATATGGATCAATAGGAAGTAGAGTAGTACAGTTCATAGCAGACGATCGTGACATCGAAGTGGCAGGAATAGGAAAATACTCTCCAGATGAAAAGGTCAATGATGCCATATCAAGGGGTTTTAAGGTCTATGTTCCAAAAAATAAGGTAGATCATTTTAAGAATTTTGATATTTCTGGAACTATCGAAGATAAAATTTCAGACTGTGATCTTGTGATAGATGCGTCTCCTGGAGGGGTAGGATACACAAATAAAAAAATACTTTATGAACCAAAAAACACGCGTGCTATATTTCAAGGGGGGGAAAAAATTACTGGAGAAAAATCGGTGGCATCGTTCATCTTCAACTCTAGAGTGAATTATGAAGAAGCATTTGACAAACAATTTGTAATGCAAGGAAGCTGCAACGTTACTGGAATGGGAAGAATTATCCAGCCCTTGAAGGAAAAATATGGTAAAAAAATAAAGAGACTGGATGCTACATTGATTCGAAGGTGGGCAGATTTGGAAGATTCAAAGACTGAGATAGAAGACTCAATTGAGTGGAGCTACAAGCCTCATCACGACGAAGATGTGAAAAGCTACATGGGAGCAGATACACCTTTGTTTATTCGGGCTTTTAAGGTGCCAACAAGACAGATGCATGTACATGCCATGGATATACGATTTGATGGTCATGCACCTAATACGTCTGAGATAATCAATCTCTACAAAAACGAATATGGGGTAGCAACGTTGTACGGTGTAAAAGGAACTAAAGATATACGAGATTATGCGGAATCAATCAAGTTTAGTTTCAAAGATACCAACATGATCCACATACATGCGGATCTTACAGAAGTTCAGGATGATGTGGTAAAACTAACCTATTCTGACGATCAAACTGGAATAGTGGTACCAGAAAATCACCTTCTCATGCAAGCAATGTTGTTTAAGCGAAAAAAAGAAGACGCATTCAAGCACACAGAAGAATTGTTTCACATGGAAGAGAAAAAAAGAATACTTGAAGAGCATTTCAAATAATGAATAAACAATACGGTTTAAAAAGAGCAAAATGTGTATTATCTTTGATCAAATTCTAATTGGGATCTACAGAAAAAAACAAAGAACCTAGACATCATAATGTTTTAAACAAGGCTCAACTTGCAGCAAAACAATCAGTAATTACGCTTGCTGCAATAGGTGTAGCAGAGCTAGTTGTAACTATATTCACAGGAAGCGTCACTCTAACAGCTGATGGATTAGACTCGCTTGCTGATTCTATGATCTCATTCATAGTTTGGTTCGGTATCAGCATGATTAGAAAACCAAAAAGCAAGCTGTTTCCTTTTGGATATCGTAAGGTAGAGGTACTCGCAGCTTTTACTGCAGCTATAGTAATTGTTGTCTTGGGGGCGCTCATAACATATCATGCAATTGGAATCTTGTTCAATCATGCGACTAGCCACTACCCTGAGATAACCATGATTACGCTTGTCATAGCAGGAGGTTTATCATTACATCGAGCATTTTTAATAAGAAAAGTTGCAATGGAATCCAATCTCATATCACTCAAGCTTGATGCTAAAAATTCAATCAAAGATGGTACTGCGTCTTTTGTCGGATTTGCCAGCGTACTTGTTGGTACCTATACTAGTTTCAAATTCATGGATGCGATTGGAGGTATAATAATTGCAGGATACATATTTTTGATGGCATATACTGCGATTCGAGAATCAACGCTTGTTTTAGTTGATGCTGTAAATAACCCTCAGATGATAGATGACATAAGAGACCTCATATTTTTGAGATTCAAAATCAAGACAAGGGAGATATTTCTAAGACCCGTCGGTAGTGAGTTTAATGCAGAGATACACATAGTTTTTCCAAATGAAACAAGACTTGATGAAACAAACAGAATTGCCAAAACAATATCAACAGTGGTAAAAAACGAGATGGCTTTGGCCAGAGTTATCA
>JBARDK010000191.1:0-4523 GCA_049795075.1 Nitrosotalea sp.
TATCTGTATAGAAAGGCGCTTGCAAAAAACATCATCAGGGGAAGAACCATCAAAGGAATGATCCTCGCTGCATTATGCATCTCCTGCAGAGAATCAAACGTTCCAAGGACCTTAAGCGATATTGCACATGAAGGAAACGTAACAGTCAAGGAGCTTTCAAGGCACTACCGAATCTTTGTCAAGACACTTGACTTGCAAGTAGATGCCTTTGATCCATCAGAGTTTGTATCAAAAATAGGTACAACCATTGGTTCAAGCGAGAAAGCAAAAAGAGACGCACTTGACATACTTTACAGGGCAAAAGAAAAGGGAATAACTGACGGTAAAAGCCCTGTGTCACTTGCAGCAACTGCCATGTTCATATCAGGATTATTAAATGAGGAAGAGTTCACTCAGAATACAATCGCAAATGCATCAGGCGTTAGCAGCGTGACAATAAGAAACGTTGCCAGAGTCCTAAGAAAAAGTCTAGGCATTGAAAGCTAAAAAGACTTTCAAAAATCTCATAATTTTTCCAATAAATGAATCTGGCAAAAACCTACGGGATTGCCTCGTATGGTTCAAGTGGTTTTTTGGTAGTCTCGTTGTGTCTTAACCACTCTAGTGTCTTTGCAAAAGAGTCTGCAAGTTCCGTTGTTATCAGTACAGGTATGCCAAGCTCTACTGCCTTTCTTCTTATCTGGTATTCGTCGTACAGCATGCCAACATATTTTTCAAGTGTTGATGTGCTTGGCACGTTTATGATAAAATCAATTTTGTGCTGGTACAGCATGTCTGCAATGTTTGGCTTGCGCTCAGGCTCGCTAATCTTGTATACGATTTGCACATCCCCTATCCTCTTGTCTGACAAAAATTCTGCAGTGTGCTCTGTTGCTAAAATCTTGTAGCCCAAGCTTTTGAGCAAGAGTGCTGTCTGCAAAAGTTTCTCCTTGTTCTCAGAGCCTCCGGCTGTTATCAACACGGACCCTTCCTTTGGCAGAGAGTATCCTACCGAGATTAGCCCCTTTGCCAGCGCGTCATAGAAGCTTTCGCCAAAGCATGCAGCCTCTCCTGTTGACTGCATCTCCACTCCAAGTATTACATCAGCACCTTCCAGCTGCATAAATGAAAACTGGGGTACCTTGATTCCATAGTTGTGTATCTTGCGCCACCTGTCATGCGGAATTGCCGGAAGAGATTTTCCAAGCACTGCCCTTGCTGCAAGACTGATAAGATTCATCCTGACAAATTTTGACACAAAGGGCATGGAACGCGAGGCCCTGATGTTAAGCTCAATTACAAAGACCTGATCAGAGTTTATCAGAAATTGCAGATTAAACGGTCCCTTTATTGTAAACGCACTTGCAATTTTTTTTGTGTAATCAAGTATTGTATCAATTACCTTGTTAGAAAGACTCCATGGAGGAATGCACATCATGGAATCCCCAGAATGCACACCTGCCCCTTCAATGTGTTCTATTACTGCACCTATGACAACATTTTTTCCATCTGATACACCATCTACTTCGGCCTCAAGAGAGTTTAGCATAAACTTTGTAATCACGACAGGATAGTCTGGCGAGACATTGGCTGCCTCTTCTAGGTATTTTTTGAGTTGCTCTTCTGACCAGACAACTTTCATTGCAGCGCCACTTAGCACGTAAGATGGCCTTACAAGAACCGGATAGCCCACCTTTAGTGCAAACTTTTTGGCATCAGACAAGCTTGAGAATGCCTGCCATGGTGGCTGCCTTATGTGCAAATCATCGAGCAGCTTGCTAAAGTGGGACCTATTCTCAGCCCTGTCAATGTCCTCGTATGAGGTTCCAATTATCTTGATTCCATGTTTTGCAAGCTTGGGCGTTAGGTTATTTGCAGTCTGACCACCTACTGCAGTAACAATTCCTGACAGTTTTTCAAATTCTGCAATATCTAAGACTCGCTCCAGTGTCAACTCTTCAAAGTAGAGCCTGTCACAAATGTCGTAATCTGTCGATACAGTTTCAGGATTACAGTTTATCACAGAGACTTCCTTTACGCCATTTTCCTTGAGCCCCCAAACCATGTTTACTGTTCCCCAGTCAAACTCTACGCTACTCCCAATGCGATAAGGTCCTGCACCTAGCACTGCAATCTTTTCATTTACAGAGCTTACCTCAAAGTCATTTGTTTTCCCGCCATATGTAAGGTACAGATAGTTTGTCTGTGCAGGCCACTCTGCTGCAAGAGTGTCTATCCGTTTCACTACAGGTACAATTCCAAATTCTTTTCTCATCTTTCGAACTTCCATGTCGTCTTTTCCTGTCAGCCTTCCAATCTGCTTGTCTGAGAACCCAAGTTTTTTTGCAGCACTCAGGGCACTAGAATCAAGCTTTGATTCTTTGAGACTTTTTTCTGTCTCTACAATATTTTGAATTTTTTCTATAAACCATGGGTCTATTGCAGAAAGCTTGTAGATTCTCTCAACTGAGATTCCCTGTCGCAGTGCCGCTGCTACATGGTATAGTGTGCGGTCATCTGGTTTTTGCAGCTTGTCTTCTAGATCCTCGATATCGTAAATCTTGTCAGGTGTTCGGTTTGCAACCAAGCCATCGTTTCCAATCTCCAGCATTCGAATTGCCTTTTGAAATGATTCTTCAAAACATGTTCCTACTGCCATTACCTCTCCTACTGATTTCATGGTAGGTCCAAGACTACGGTTTGCAAGCTCAAACTTGCCAAAGTCCCATCGTGGGTGTTTGCATACAATATAGTCAAGTGATGGCTCAAAGCACGCAGTAGTGGTTTTTGTGATACGGTTTACAAGCTCAGGCAGTGTGTAACCCATTCCAATCTTTGCTGCCATGTATGCTATTGGATACCCGGTAGCCTTGCTTGCAAGTGCAGATGAGCGCGAGAGCCTTGGATTAATCTCTATTGCAACATACTTGTCAGAATCCGCATCAAGTGCAAACTGGATGTTGCACTCACCAACTATTCCAACATGCCTTGCTGCCTTTAGTGCTGCGGACCTTAACATCTGGTATTCGAAATTATCAAGTGTCTGCGATGGTGCCACAACGATATTGTCACCAGTATGCACCCTCATTGAAAGAACATTTTCCATGTTACAAATTATGACGTTATTTCCGTGATAGTCTGCCATGACCTCGTACTCTATCTGCTTCCAGTGTCCCACATATTCCTCGATGAGGACTTGGCCCACAAGACTTGCGTTAAGGCCCCTTGTCACTATTTCATGCAGTTCAATTTCGTTGTGCGCCACCCCTCCACCCTTGCCACCCAAGGTGTATGCAACACGTATGATTACAGGATAACCAAGAACATTTGCAATCTCTTTTGCCTGCTCAAAGTTGTAAACGGTCCTACTTTTCAGTACTGGGACGCCGCACTCTATCATGGAATCTTTGAAGAGTTGCCTGTCTTCGGTTGCCCGAATTCCTGCCACCTGTGTTCCTAGTACCTTCACACCATATTTTTTGAGTACTCCCATCTCTTCGAGTTTTACTCCACAGTTAAGCGCAGTCTGTCCACCAAACCCAAGCATCAGACCGTCTGGCCTTTCAGATTCTATGATTGACTCTACGTACTGCGGGTTTACTGGAATTGAATACACCTTGTCTGCAAACCTTGTGTCAGTTTGAATTGTTGCAATGTTTGGATTTACAAGAATGCTTTGTATCCCTTCTTCCTTTATGGCCTTGAGACACTGGCTACCGGAGTAGTCGAATTGGCGGTCATTTTGTGACTTTCGCCTGCTTCTCCGATTTTAATTGCCCCACTGCCAAGAACCAATATTTTTTTTAGCGACTCATCTTTTGGCATTGTCCTCCCCTATGAGTCGCTTTAGCTCTTCAAAAACAAACATACAATCAAAAGGACCAGGTGACGCTTCGGGATGAAACTGTACTGCGATTATCTTTTTTTCTTTGTGTCGTATTCCCTCTACCGTTTTATCATCAGTATTTGTAAACCATAATTTGAAATCTGTGTTTTTTAGCGAATCAGGGTCTAGGCAATACCCATGGTTCTGGCTTGTCACATAGACTTGCTCGGTATCCAAGTCAATGCATGACTTGTTTTGTCCTCGATGGCCATACTTTAGCTTGTATGTGCTTGCACCACCGGCAAGCCCAAGAATTTGCGCGCCAAGACATATTCCAAGTGTTGGGATATTTTTTTCAATCAAAGCTTTTGCAGCATCCATGGTCTCGCCGCATTTTATTGGATCCCCCGGACCGCTTGCTATTACGACTCCCTTTGGCTCGTATGAGAGAATTTTTTCTACAGAATAGTTCCACGGAACACAAACTACTTTGTATCCAAGTTTTCGGACATTGCGCAGTATTGCATTTTTTACACCAGTATCTACTACCACGATTGACTCTCTTCCCGTGCCATATGTTTTAGGTTCCTTGGTTGATACTGCAGTCATGAATTCATCATCATTGTATTTTTTTGCAGATGCAAGTTGCGCTTTGAGTGCCCGCTCGTCAATTTCTTTTTCAGATACAGCAAGTATTGCCATCATGACACCCTTTGTC
>JBARDK010000192.1:0-7508 GCA_049795075.1 Nitrosotalea sp.
GGGCAAACTCATCCATAAAACACAAAAATACTTTCAAGAAATTTCAGACTCTGAAGTTCTTGTAGTGTTTGGTTCGCCAAAAAGAGGCGTTCACGAGATCCTAGGTAGGGCTTTGGGAAATGTGCCAAAATCGCAGATCCTAAATTTCTTTCCAGATCAAGCTACAGAAACAGTCAGACTAGAAGAAGCAATACTTGGAACACTTGCGATCTTGAACATCCTATCACGTAACTAGTTTAATATTGAATAGTGTAATGGTGTACATGTTGCAGAAGAAATTTCTTGTATTTGCAATTATGGCGGGAATTACATGCGTTGTTATTGGAAGTCTAGTTATTGCGATCAATGTTATGCATTTTTTATAAAAACTTAAAGTTTTATAAAAAAAATAATGGCGAGCTGTATTTTCTAATAATAGACTTAGGTACTGTTAGTGCCTAGACTTATAATGGGGTACTCGACTTTTAGCGTTTATCAATGGGCCATAGGAAGCATAGCCAGCCAAGGAGGGGAAGCCTTGCCTATTTGCCAAGGTCTCGAGCGAAAAGCATGGAAGCAAGAATACGCACTTGGCCCAAGATCAACGATGATCAGCCAAAGTTGCTGGGATATGCCGGATTCAAGGCAGCATGCATGCGTATTGCAAGTGTAGATGATAGAGAAAAGACCCCGAATTTTGGCAAACAACTTGTCAGCCTTGGAACCATAGTTGTTACCCCCCCTATGGTAATTATCGGAATTAGAGGATACTCAAAGGATAGATACGGACTAGATTCACTTTTTGACATTTATGCAAAGGACCTACCAAAGGAATTATCAAGACTATTCAAAACAAAGTATAACGAAAAAGGAGTTGAAAAGGCAGAAAAGTCACTTGTACACATAGACGAGCTTTTCGCCATTACATCCATACTGCCAAGTCGAGCCGGACTTGAACAAAAAAAGCCCTATGTTTTTGAAGTTGCTGTAAAAGGCGGAGACATTCAAAAACAATTTGCGTTTCTAAAAGAAATTTTGGGAAAAGAAGTCAAAATTGATCAAGTTTTTCAGAAAGGTGCAGATGTTGATGTTGCAGCAATAACAAAAGGAAAAGGATTCGAAGGTCCAATTGCAAGATGGGGAGTCAAAAAGAAACAACACAAGTCAAGAAAAAGTGTAAGAGCACTTGGTACTCTTGGTCCTATCAGTCCTTCAACAATCATGTACACAGTTCCAAGAGCTGGACAAAGAGGATTTCATCAAAGAACACAATACAATAACAGAATTATGGTAATGAGTAATTCAGAAAACGATGAATACAAAATTAATCCTTCAGGTGGCTTCAAACATTTTGGCGTAGTACGAGGTGACTATGTTATTTTGCGCGGTTCAATTCCAGGAACTTATCGAAGACTGGTAAAGCTTCGCTCACCAGAAAGACATAGGGTATCGAAGATCACTCCGCCAAAGGTTTTGGAGATAATGATATGAAATCCCCGGTTCTTTCACTCTCTGGTGCAAAAGATGGCGAAATAGAATTACCACTGGTATTTTCTACACCCATAAGAAAAGATCTTATTCACAGAGCATATGTGCATTTAGAGTCTCACAGTTTTCAAAGACAAGGTAGATACCCAAATGCTGGTATGGACGTAGTTGCAGAATCAAATAGCCCTCCAACAGGACATCATGCAGCAAGAGTTGCGCGTATGCATGGCGGTGGAGGCGGAAGGCAAGGACAAGGGGGTGGTGTTGCAATGGTGCGCAAGGGTAGACAGGCACATCCTCCAACTGTTGAAAAAGTCATATACAAATTATTGAACAAAAAAGAAAACAAGCTCGCATTGTGTTCTGCAATTGCAGCAACTTCATCGGCTTCACTCATAAAACTTAGAGGTCACAGGATTGACAAGATTGAATCTTTTCCGATTATAGTGTCTGACCAGATAGAATCTGTATCAAAATCAAAAGAGCTCTACAAGATCTTTGACTCGTTGCATATCTCCCAAGATGTTTCTAGACTTGAAGACAGGCTGAAACGTCGTTCAGGTAAAACACGATTGCGTGGCAGAAGTACCAAAGTTGGTAAAAGCGTCCTACTTGTAGTAAAGGACTCCAAGAAACTTGCAAAAGCATGCGGCTCAATCCCAGGAGTAGATGTTGTAGAGGCAAAAAATTTGAGTGTCATCGACTTGGCCCCTGGCGCAAGACCAGTAAGATTGACCGCATTTTCAAAGGGTGCAATCGAAGAGATTGCCAAACTAAAATCTGCGCATCTTGAATTAATGGTGGTCATGCAATGAACGTAGAAGAAGCAATTCACATTATACTAAAACCGTACATAACTGAAAAGACATTTGCGCTAGTTGAAAACGAAAGCAGAATTTGCTTTCTAGTAAGAGACACCGCTACAAAACCCAAGATACGGGAAGCAGTACAGGTGCTCTACAACCAGGTTCCAGTGGCAGTAAATGTGTGCAGGACAGTGTATGGAAAGAAAGCTTTTGTAAAATTTGAGACAATAGAAAAGGCAAGAGACCTTGCAACTAAGATAGGAATGCTATAATATGGTCCTTCGTGAATCAACTCAGATAAGGGTGGAACCAATTGGTTAAAGAATTCAAGTATCGCGGACTGTCACTAGAACAACTGCAAGGTCTGTCACTTGAAAAGTTATTCGAACTTTTGCCCGCGCGAGCAAGAAGATCACTAACAAGAGGCATTACTGACGATAAAAGAAAGTTACTTGAAGAAACTAAACTTGCAAAAGCAGGCAAACTGAAAACTCCTATCAAGACACATCAAAGATCTGTGATAGTTTTACCATACATGGTTGGCTTGACTATTAGCATATATTCTGGTAAGGAATTTCTGCCGGTTGATATCAAACCAGATAGGGTTGGACACTATCTTGGCGAATTTATAAGGACTAACAAAAGAGTTGTTCATGGAGCGCCTGGTGTGGGAGCATCAAGGTCCAGTTTGTACGTACCATTGAAGTGATTTGTATGCATTTTAGCTACTCTTTTCAAAATTATGATAAAACGCGACATGTCAGAGCTTCTCTAAGGGAGAAGACAATATCTCACAAACATGCTCGTGAAGTCGCAGTTGCAATTAAAGGCATGTCTATTGAAAAAGCAAGAACCTATCTGCAAGCAGTTATCAATTTAGAACGAGCCGTACCGTTTAGAAGATACAACAACGAAATGGGACACAAGTCTGATACAGGTGTAATGTCAGGTAGATATCCCGAGAAGGCCGCAGGTGAATTTATTCGACTGCTTGATAATTTAGAATCAAACGCTGAATATCGCGGAATGGATCTTGATAGATTAAAGATAGTCAATGCAACAGTTCACAAAGGAAGAAAAATTGAAAGATTTATTCCACGTGCACAGGGCAGGGCAACACCAAAAATAGATATTCTCACACATGTGGAGCTAGTAGCTCAGGAGATTTGACATGTCATCAGTAAAAAATGTAATTCAAGACAGCTACAAACTCATGCTCTTGAAAGATTATCTTCGAGAAGCAATCAAAGAATCAGGTTTCTCAGAAGTTGATATTCAAAAAACTCCAACAGGTACCAGGATTGGATTGCACGTAACAAGACCTGGAATTGTCATTGGCAGAAAAGGCAGTGGTATTAGAGATCTTACAAAAGTTTTAGAAAAGGACTTTGCTCTTAAGAACCCGCAGATTTCAGTAATTGAGATTCCTCGTCCAGAGCTTGAACCAAGTGTCATGTGCAATAGAATGTCACAACATCTTGCAAGAGGAACTGCGTTTAGGCGAGCAGTCATGTGGACACTGCAAACAATCATGGAAGCAGGAGCAATGGGTGTGCAAATTACAATCTCAGGAAAACTCAGAGGAGAGCGTTCGTCGTTTGAAAAACACAGCAAAGGAGTCCTGCCGCGTGCGGGATATCAGGCAGGGATTATAGTATCTGAAGATATTGTCCATGTGGGGACTAAGATGGGTCGTGTTGGTGTTAGAATCAGAATTGCCAAAAAGGAGAAATACATTCCAGAATTTGAATTAAAGGTAAGAAAAGTAGTAGCAAAGGTCGTAGAAGCACCAGTAGAAGAAAACGAAATTGTCGGAGTTGAAATAATAGACGAATCTCAAATTGACCCAACAAAGCCTCGTACAGAAAGTGAAGTAATAGAACTTGAAGAGAAACTCATCGAGAAGGTTGAAACCTTTGAAGAAGTTGAGGAGGAGCTCAAATAATGACTAGACTGAAGATGAAGACTGTACGTGAGTTTAACGAAACCGACCTCAAAGGTAGACGGGATCAATTACGTTCTGAATTGACAAAGCTTAGGATTGAATCATCAAAAGGAACGCTAAGAAAAGATAGCGGTAAAGTAAAACCTCTAAGAAGAGATATTGCGCGAGTACTGACCAGATTAAACGAGCTGAAGAAAAAATGATAACAAAAGAAAATATTGCATCACATGAGCTAATTGGATTGCAAGCACAAATTGTAGAATCTAGTAACAAACAGATAATTGGCCTTGTTGGAAAAATTATAGATGAAACCAAATTCATGTTTACACTAAATACTCTAAAAGGCAACAAAAAATTCCCAAAAGACACAGCGCGTTGGAAATTCAGTTTTAACAATGATGAAACTGAAATAGAGGGAACTAAGTTGACCAAAAGACCATACGAGAGAATGGGAATGAAAGCATGACTAGAAATATCGGACTTCAAGTTGCAGCCCCAAAATCAGAATGCAAAGATGGCGATTGTCCATTTCATGGTACTCTAAGTATCAGAGGCAAACTCATTCAAGGAAAAGTAGTGAGTGCAAAGGCTCCTAAAATGGTTGTAGTGCAACAGGAGACTCCTAAATTTGTACCAAAATACAAAAGATATGCACGTAGCCAAAGTAAGATTCATGCTCATAGGCCACTTTGCATTGATATCAAAGAGGGAGATATTGTGTTAACTGCAGAATGTAGACCAATATCAAAAAGCGTATCGTTTGTAGTCGTGGAGGTTGTTTCATAATGGGAGCATCCAAGAGTCGTGCAGTTTCTGCAAAAGGCGTACAGGAATTTCGACCATATATTACACGAGCTCTTCCTCTTGGTGCACAAGTGATATGTGCAGATAATACGGGTGCAAAGATTTTGGAGATAGTTATGGTGCAAAAGACAAAGACCAGAGTGGCTAGATATCCGTCAGCCGCAGTAGGAGATTTTTGTAATGTTGTAGTAAAGAAAGGTCCTGGTGAACTCAGAGGCCAGATATTTGGAGCAGTAATAATCAGACAAAAATATGCCATTCACAGATTGAGCGGAGTTAGAGTTACATTCGAAGATAATGCAGCTGTACTTGTTACCCCTGAAGGCGAGATCAAAGGAACAGAAATCAAGGGACCGGTTGCAGTGGAAGCATCAGAAAAATGGCCAAGGATAGCAAATCTGGCATCAATGGTGGTATAAGATGAATCCATCAACAATGCGTTATAGAATGTTATATGCAGCACCACTGCACCTAGTTAGCAAACAGCTAGCCGCTCCACTTTCTAAAGGCCTACAAGAAAAATATCATCAAACCAGTGCCCGAGTGATAGAAGGTGACAGTGTCAAAGTTCTTAGAGGCGAATTCAAAGGAATTGAAGGAAAAGTTACTAACGTATCAACCCGAAAGCGAGGAGTTGCAATAGAGGGAATAAAACGCGAAAAACTCAAGGGAGGAAACGTGGACATTTACATTCATCCATCTAACGTAATGATTACTGCTATGAATCTGGATGACAAATGGAGGCAAAGCAGACTTGAAGGACAGAAACCAAAGACGACAAAACCAAAACCAGTAGAGGAACAAAAAGAAACTGTCCAGCCAAAAGAAGTCACACCGCCAAAAGAGCAACCAAAGGAGAAAAAAGAGGAAAAGAAAGAACAAAAACCAAAACAAAAAGAAACAAAAGCAGTTGAAAAACCTGCAAAGACAAATAAAGAGCAAAAATCTCCAAAATCAAAAAAGAGTGATAAATAATGGTAAGCATATCTGGAAGCAAGAAACTAAAAAGACAAATGGCCCCGCTTTTCTGGGGAATTACAAGAAAGGATAAGAGATTTGTAGTAACCGTAAAGCCTGGAGGTCACAAGAAAAATATCTCTATTCCTACAGCTGTATTTGTGCGTGATACGTTAAAGCTTGCCGATTCTCTCAGAGAAGTCAAGTCTGTCGTATATGGAGGAAAAATAACAGTGGACGGAGTTACTCGCAAGTCACTTCATCACGGCATTGGACTTATGGATGTAGTAGAACTACAAGGTGTACCAGAAATATATCGTCTTGTTCCAAAAGATCTGACTATTCTAAAACCAATTGCGATAAACGCATCTGAAAAAACAAAAAAACTGCTAAAGGTGACAAAAAAAGTCACAATTAAGGATAAAAAAACACAACTAGGTTTCCATGATGGAAGAATTCTTATTTCTGACACAAAAGTCAATGTGGGTGATACGTGTCTTGTACAAGTCCCAGAAACAAAGATTCTTGATGTGATAAAACTCGAAAAAGGAACACAGGTTATTGTAACTAGCGGTGTAAACGTAGGAAAGATAGGAAAAATTGCAGAAATTGAAGAGGGAACATTCGTATTACCGCGAAGAGCTTTAGTTGATATTGACGATAGACAAATTGAAATTCCATCTGACTTGGTCATGGCAGTTGGAAAAGACAAACCAGTGATACAAATACAGTGATAGATATGGCACAAAAAATTGAATCTCCAATGAAAAAGATAACAGTTGCAAAAGTAGTATTGAATATGGGTGTTGGAAAATCAGGTGATCCAATAGAAAAGGCAAAACGTGCATTATTGCAAATATCAGGCCAACAACCAAATCCAAGAGCGGCAAAAGCTACACAAAGAGATTGGGGGGTACACAAGGGAGAACCAATCGGAGTTGCAGTAACTGTAAGAAAACAACCTGCAGTTGAATTGATAAAAAGACTAGTTACTGCCAAAGGGAGCCAGTTTAAGAGTTCATCATTTGATGAATTTGGCAATGTTTCTTTTGGAATAAATGAACACATCGATATTCCAGGGGTAAAATATGATCCTGACGTTGGAATTGTCGGGCTCAATATTTCAATCTCGCTGACAAGACCCGGATTTAATATCCGAGTTAGAAGTAAACACAAGGCAAGTATTGGCACTCATCACAGAATAACATCTGTGCATGCAAAGGAATTCATGGCACGCGAATTTGGAGTCCAAGTGATATAAGATGGCCAAGAATCGCGATTACAAGGTGACTGGAAGAAAGGAACACAAGTTCGGAAAAGGCTCAAGATGGTGTAAAAGATGCGGTGACTATAATGCCGTTATTCAAAAATATGACTTGACACTATGCAGACGATGTTTCAGAGAAGTGGCTGTTTCATTGGGGTTTAACAAATTTAGGTAATAGATATGCCAACAACCAATATTCTAGCAAACCTATTTGTGACGTTATACAACAGTGAAGCAAGAAGAAAGGGAGACTGTGTAGTGT
>JBARDK010000193.1:0-21870 GCA_049795075.1 Nitrosotalea sp.
GTATTAACATTTGATATGACTGATTCTATCAAGAAGAAAGATCCCAATACAATTCCAAGCGACCCTATAGCAATTCCTATTGCAGTTCTTTTTGTTAGCACTGACCAAAACTAAATGTTATACTATATTTAAAAGTGAATTACATCAATTCTACGTCATGAGGCTGACTTTCTGCGTAGCCAGCAGTTGACATTTTTATAAACTCTGCATTTTGTTGCATTTGCAGTATTGTATTTGCACCGCAATAGCTTAGGCCTGATCGTATTCCACCAGTAAGTTGTTTTATTATATCCACAACAGTGCCCTTGTATGGAACCATTGCTTCAACGCCCTCTGCTACGTAATCGTTAAGGTCTTCACTCATAGCTACTGTACCTGTTTCCTTTGTCTTTCTACCAAGTGCAGCATAAAAGGAGGCCATTCCCCTATAGATCTTGTATCGCTTGCCATTTTTCATGACATATGAGCCTGGGCTTTCATCGGTTCCTCCAAGCAAACTTCCTACCATTACGGTCGATGCTCCTGCTGCTAGTGCCTTTGTTGCATCACCTGAATTTCTAACTCCGCCATCGGAAATTATTGGAACGTCGTATTTCTTGCCGATCTGGGCACAGTCTACCACAGCTGTGAGTTGCGGTACACCAGAGCCAGTAATTACTCTGGTAATACAGATTGAACCAGAGCCCACTCCGACTTTTACCGCATCAACACCTGCTTTTATAAGGTCTTCAGTTCCATGAGCCGTTGCAACGTTTCCTGCGATAAGCTCACAGTTTGGAAATGCTTTCTTGATTAATCGTACTGCATTGAGTGCGTTATCACTATGACCATGAGCAATATCAACTACAATTACGTCTGTGCCAGCATCAAGCAATGCTTCTGTTCTTTCCATAAAATCTCCCTTTACTCCTACTGCTGCCCCTACCAAGGGCCTTCCCTTCTTGTCCTTAGAGGCATGTGGATAGTTTCCAGCATTTAGGATGTCCTTACTTGTTATCAATCCCTTTACATTTCCCCGCTCATCGAGAAGTGGTAGTTTTTCTATACAGTTTTTCCTGATTAGATCCCTTGCTTCATGGACATCTACCCCTGACTTGGCAGTGATTACATCACTTGTCATAACTTCCTTTACCTGTTTTTTCTCATCTGCTGGCTCTAGCATTACAATGTCTCTTCTTGTCAGTATTCCTACCAGCTTACCTTGAGGATCTGTTACAAGAAGACCGGAGACGCCTTTTTCTCTCATGTATTCAATTGCTTCCCGAACAGTCTGGTTAGGTCCTATGGTGTATGGATTTTCAATTAAGACACTACCTGAACGTTTTACTTTGAGTACTTCTCCAACCTGTTCTGATATTGTAAGAAATCTGTGCACTATTCCTATACCACCTTCTCTTGCCATTGTAACTGCCATTGGAGATTCTGTGACTGTATCCATGTTGGCACTGATGATAGGAATATTGAGTGAAATGTTTCGTGAAAGTTTTGTTTGTAAATTAGTTTGAGATCTAGTAGCTATATTGGAGTGTTTGGGAACAAGGAGTACGTCGTCGAAAGTTAATCCTTCCCTTATATCCAATGAAACCTTCTTGATTAGATTTATAATCTGTTATAAGCCTTTCTTGGGTCCAATTAGCTTTTGTGCAATTTTGATTGCATCATGAGTTGCCTTGACATTATGTGTTCTGATTATGTCAGCACCATTTAGAATTGCAATGGTTTCTGCTGCAAGGGATCCATAAAGTCGCTTGTCAGGATCTTTCTCGTTTAGTAAATATCCTATGAAAGATTTTCTTGAAACAGAAACAAGGAGTGGATAATCAAGCTTGATTGATGTAAGATTTTGAATCATATCAATGTCTCTTTTGAGCCAATCTGAATTTATTTTAGTGAACAAAATTCCCTTGGCGTTTTTTCTAAAAAATCCTACTGCTGGATCAACTACAATCTTGTTTTTTGATATTCCAGATTTTTTTGCAATCAATATGCTTTTGGCAAGTAGATTTTTTGCCTGTGTTATCTGGTTTCCGGTTATTGGTTGATTGCTAAAAGCGCAGACTATAACCGATGGACTGTATTCTTCCAGTATTTCAGTCATGTTCTGGTCATACTTTAGTCCTGTAACATCATTTAGAATTTCAACGCCTAGCTCAAAGGCTTTCTTGGCAACATTTGCTCTGCAAGTATCTACCGAGATTGGCAATTTGGAGACCTTCTGTACAGCAGAAATTGCCTTTGTGATCCTGTCGATCTCAGTCTTTTCTGGCACCAAAGTCTTCAGGTATGGAGCAGTAGACATGCCCCCTATGTCAATGAAATGTGCACCATCTTCTTCCATTTGTTTTGCAATTTTAGCAATCTCTTTTGGTTCTGTGTATACGGATTTTTTGTAAAATGATTCTGGACTAGTATTAATTATGCCCATTATTCTTGTGGGGTTTGAATTCCCTACAGGCACAGAGCCAAGTTTGTTCATATGGTTTATGATTAGCTCATGTACATTTAGACTTACATGAAGTTATGCGGATGGGAACAAAAGTACAGAGAGATTTTACGCGAATTCAATTTTGATAGAAAAGATGACACATGTGCAGCCCATCTCCTAAACTTACTTGTTAGGACTAGGTTTCCTTTGAATAAGTTAGATCGTGAGATAAAAAACAAGGTAGTGTTCGTTATTGGGGCCGGACCATCACTTTCTTCATCTATTCCATACATTAAGAAGTTCAAAAAGGCAACAAGGATTGTTGCAGATGGTGCTACAAGAGCTTTAATCGAAAATGGAATTAGACCTGACATAGTAGTAACTGACCTTGATGGGAATTTAGAATATCTCAAAAAAGCTTCTAAAATGAATGCTGTAATGGTTGTACATTCTCATGGGGATAATATTGGGGTACTTCCCATTGCTTCACTGTTTAGAAACTGTATAGGTACAACAGAAGGAAAGCCATTTGGTAAGATCAAAAACTTTGGTGGATTCACAGATGGCGATAGATGTGTCTTTCTTGCAAGATATTTTGGAGCAAAAAGAATCATCTTGTTTGGGATGGATTTTGGGGCCAAAATAGGAACTTACTCCAAGGAAGGAAAATACAACAGAGTGATAAAATTGCAAAAACTTAGAAAAGCAAGATCTCTTTTGGAGTGGCTTGCATCAAAAGACAGACGCGAACTCTATACCACTTCAGAGCCGGTAAAGGGATTCCAGGAGATTTCATTTAGAGATCTTCAAGAGTTGGTCAGAGAATAGGGTTTGTTTTAATATTTATTATCCATTTGACAATAGACAAGATATGGATTATCATTCTGAGGAAGAGGTTCGTGACATCTTGGAGTTGCGAGAATGGATCTCAGAGGAGATAGACAAACGAAAAAAAGAGATGGAACGATTAACACAAAATCTTCGAATTTTAGATTCGCTGGTAAAACAGTCAAGTTTTAGCAAGGCATCACATCTTGCATCATCACCACCTCCAGCTAGAACATCAAACCAGCAGTCGATGCAAGAGACAGCAGACATAATTCCAATGAAGGCCTCTGATAATCAAATAATAGCAAATGCACATGTCACGCCAGATGAGCTTGTAATTATACCATCAGAAGATGTATCGCTTGACGTTGAGACACAACCATTCAAGTCATTTTTCTTGGGAAGAATAATTGGCAATATGGAAAGCCAAGATAGTTCCGATGTTAAAAGTGGCAAGATTCCACAAGGTTCTGCCATAAGCTACATGATAAACAAGGATGGGAACAGAATCAGAGAGATTCTAATTAAAAATTATCGACAAAAAGAGAGAGCAGACGAGATTATCAATACCGCAACATGGTCATTCTCACGAATGATGGAAAACTCAAGAAAGTGAATCTATGGACAAGATAGTCGTTCTGGATTTTGGTTCACAGTATAGTCACCTAATCTGCAGGCGAATTCGCGAATTTTCAGTATATGCTGAACTGGTACCATACAACATCTCACTTGAAGAACTAAAGAAGATGAATCCAAAGGGAGTTGTTTTCAGCGGGGGACCTGCCAGTGTGTACAGCAAAGACTCACCCCAACCCTCATCTGGAATATTTGAGATTGGTCTTCCGGTTCTTGGAATTTGTTATGGCCACCAATTGATTGTAAATAATTTTGGAGGCAAGGTAAAGCAGGCAAACAAAGAATATGGTTCATCTACTCTGAAGATAGATAACAACTCAGATCTACTGTCTGGAATTGGTTCGTCCACAAGAGCATGGATGAGCCATGGCGATGCAGCAGAAAGTCTGCCAAAAGGATTTGAGGTCATAGGACATACCGAGAGCTCTTTTGCAGCAGCAATTGCCAATAGACAGAAGCTTATCTACGGAATACAATTCCATCCAGAGGTAGTGCACACTGAAAATGGCGTGCAGGTTCTCAGGAATTTTGTTCTAAACATATGCAAGGCAAAACAAGACTGGACACTTGAGAACTTTATTGATAGCACCATTTCAGAAATTTCAAAGATTGACGGAAATGTATTGTGTGGCATCAGTGGAGGAGTAGATTCCACAGTAGCTGCACTCTTGATTCAAAAGGCAATAGGAAACAGACTAAAGTGTGTCTTTGTAGACAATGGTCTTCTTCGATTAAATGAAGAAAAGGAAGTCGATGATATATTCAAGAATAATTTTGGAATGAACTTTACTGCAATTAATGCAAAAGAAAGATTTCTTTTGAGATTAAATGGAATAGCAGATCCTGAACAGAAACGAAAGATAGTGGGTGAAGAATTTGTCAAGATATTTACCGAATTTGCAGAGAAGAATGGTCCGTTCAAGTGGTTAGCTCAGGGGACACTTTATCCGGATGTTATTGAAAGTGGAGTATCAAAAGGACCTGCTGCAGTCATTAAGACCCACCACAATGTTGGGGGACTTCCTTCTTGGCTTGACATGCAGATACTTGAACCATTAAGATTTCTGTATAAAGACGAGGTAAGAAAAGTAGGAAAGATCCTCGGTGTTCCAGACAAGCTTTTGAACCGCCATCCCTTCCCAGGCCCAGGTCTTGCTGTCAGAATAATGAATGAAGTTACACCAGAAAAGTTACAGATATCCAAACAGGCAAGCAAGATTGTTGAAGACGAGCTTTTAGCTGCAGGTTATTATGACAAGGTATGGCAAGCTTTTGCTGCAGTGGGAGATGATAGAGCAGTTGGCGTTGTGGGTGATGAGCGAAAATACGGGCATGTTGTTCTTGTTCGTATAGTGGATTCCATTGATGCAATGACTGCAGACTGGACTAGACTACCTTCTGAGATACTTGAGAAGATAAGCAATAGAATTACAAACGAGGTTGAAGATGTGTCGTGGGTAAGCTATGTTGTATCAAGCAAACCTCCTGCAACCATTGAACCACAGTAAAAATAGTAAACCCCCCGTTTAGGCGTGAAAATCTGACATCTCGTAAAGAAGATCATCTAACTGTTATCTCACCAGTCATCCACGGATGGACCTCACAAAAATATGGATAAGTTCCAACTGTTGTTAAAGAAGGCGATGTGTACGTTCCTCCAGCCCTAATCAAGCTGCTGTCAAATATTGTTCCAGTCTGATTGTCCGTGGAATGCCCGCTTGTTGCCGTATGACCTACCGAATCATCATTAGTCCAAGTTACAGTACCACCAGTGCTTATGATTACGGCATTTGGATCAAAACAGTTTGTTGCCGAACAAGTACCACCAGTTGAGCTTGCCCCGTTACTGATAGCCACACTGGCAGAGGTTAGTTCTGTTTGAGAGATGACACCGCCTGCTTTTATCAAGACTCCGCTACCAGATCTTACAAGTAGATGATAGTGGTGAAAATCCATGTTTAATGCGTCCCCATTTGGAATTGTCAAAACCGAGTTTGACTGTACGATTACGTTGGCTGGAGCTGTAGTAGAATATGGCAAAGTACAGCTTGAAGATACAGTCCAATCTCCAGACAAAGGTGGCAGGCATTCAGTCGTACTTCCAATAAATGTAGACCATGGAACACTTGTATGATACTCACCTGCAATCCAAACTGCCGCTACAGAAGGGTCTGATGCCGCTCCAAAATAGTCACCGTATCTTCCTGACGTATCAGCTACAGTACCAGATACTAGGATAATTGGAGCCTCCAAAGTATTAGCAGGATCATTATAGGCTTGCTTTGTAACTGCTAAACTTGGATAAATTGTAGAAGTAGAATAGCCGAAAATAACTACCAAGTCGCCAAGACTGTCAAGATTCAGTGCAGGATAAAAATAGTAGTAACCCGAACTAGCCTGTTCCATATCTTGAATTATAGTTTGGGAAGAAGTATCAATTTGTACGATACGAGCACAGGAACGAATTTGAGTATCTCCAGTGGGCGTGCAGCCGCTATTAAACGACAACCAAAGTTTGTTTTGATACCATTTTGCGTCTAGTATTCTTGCATCTCCAGGATCTATTGTAAAGGTGGTTCCAGGTTGAACTCCCTGTGGAGGCTCTTGAAATTGAGGAATTGCAAGGTTTACAGTACTTACTACTGCACTTGGTGCAGTTCCAGTAATAGAAAATAGTTGAATTTGGTTTGAAGAAGATTGATCTGTCGAAACCATATACAGTGTAGACGTAGAACTCAGAGATTGGACAGGATGAATTGAAAGTTTTGAGGGATCAGGTGTGGAATATTGTGTACTTACGGTCGTGCCGGCAACCGCTTGGGCTTTATTTAGTATTACATACTGAGCACCAACAAAACCAAAATCATTACCATTATCATTACAATTACTTGTAAAGTCATTACCACTAAGTACAATTTTATCATCACTTATTCCAAGAATTGGTTGGTCAGGGCAGTCACTGCCAAATGGAATAATGTAGTTATTCCACGTACTAGTAGGATCGTTTGTAGTAGAAACAGCCAACAGAACACTGTCAGTTGTAATATCCAAAATAGAAGCAAACCATCTTCCACTTATTGAATCAAATAGAATTTTTGGATCAGACAAAGTATTACTTCCACTATTAAAAAATGATGAGAGTGGGAAGGTCGAGATCGATGCTCCTTGTTTTGTCCAAATCTCACCTTCCAAATTTACGAATTCTATGACATGATTAGGTCCAGTTGCTACTTGTACATCAGGTGGGGAACATCCCCCACATGCAGTAGTTGCATCTAGTCCGCTGAATCCTTGGTTCAAGTGAACGATAAGTGGCCGGTTGACATTTGCCACAATATTTGGAGAATTACTTATGCTGTTAACCGCCACTTGTGGCTGTTGCAGGATTTTTGCAAGACTTTGTAATTTAAACTGAGGAAATAAAGATGAATTGTAAAGATGTACGGGAGGAATGTAATAATGTGTCTGATTTTCAAATTTTTGAAAAGGATTAAAATTCTGATGAGGAATGATTTGTACAACTTTAAGAGTTTGATTAATAGCTGTCGTGTTAACTGCGTTTGGAATGATTTGTGAATATGCGTTGGAATGCAACAATAGTGTAAGAATAGTTAAAGCCAATATTGCAGCAAGTAACAAATTTTTCATGATTAACGAATCCCTAAATCTATAGTTATATTGAATATTGTTGTCCTGTTTGTTTCAATTTTTACCAGATTTGATTTTGTTTGATTATGAAACATTGAGCTTGATTGCGTTGCAATGTTATACATTCCTGTTTCAAGTTCTATCTTGTATATTCCAAACATGTCAGAATTAGTTTGATCCGCGATTGTTTTGTTGCCAATTGAATATACATTCACGGTATAATTGCGAGCGTTCCCAGTACACGGCAGATCTGTTGATCGCTCTACCGGTTTGCAAGGATAATAAGTAATGTAGCCTGTCAAAAATCCTTTTGATGAGGTATTGTTGTATGAGGCAAGAATCCAATCCTGTTTTAAGAGCCTTGGAACGATGACCGGTTTGACGCAGGAGGGAGAATTATCATGTAGTTTCATGACTAGAATGAAGTTTTCAGAACAGCGTATATCTTGTGGTGAAACGCCAGAATTGAACTGATCTAATGGCGAAGAAGGAATGAATCCATATACTAAAGGATTAACTAAAATCAAAACTACGAAAACTAGGGGTAATGATAAGAAAAGACGAGATTGGGTCACATATGGCAATCATGATATTCATTGATAAGTGTAATTATCTTCTATGCTGATATTCCATAATTCAAATAGCCTTCAGTTCTTCTCTTATTGATTCTCCGGTGCCCTATCTGCGATATCATTACCATATTCTGCTCTAAGATGCTTCATGAGGAATGGATGGATGCTATGTTTGCAATGCACTCTAGTGCATACCTACTGATTAAATTCCACAAAACCAAATTAATTACGGTTGGATCATGGCATCAAGTAACAAGCTTGAACTTTTGAATTTCTTTGGAGTAAAAAGCTTAAGAAAACATATACTAATTTGCATAAGATGCGGTTCTGACAACATTCAGCGTGGGCAAAATGTTATCAAGTGTGTGGATTGCAACAAAGTTATCTCTATCAGATCATAATCTAGACATCAAAATCTCTTGATGCAACTAACATCTGAAGTCCTTGCCCATGATTCCTGCCTTTATATAACCGCGAAAGTCGTACTAGACATGTTAAAAGAAATAATTGCAAAATTGAAATCTTGCTCTTGTAACAAGAAATCATCTGATGACATGAATACCGCAAAAAAATCTGAAGAATCAAAAAAGTAAAAATTAGATTCTAAACCCTTTTTGTTTTTCAATATAGTATAAACTTCAAACAGACCACCTCACAACATTATGAAGTGTGGAAATATTTTTTGTTGTAAAAAGGCGTAAGATCGACTATTGAATCACAGCAAAACAAGACAGTCGTAATATGTGCCTAGTAGTGTTCAATAATCATGCCAAATTTAAAATTGGTATCAATTCAAATCAAGTCATATGCATAAAATACACAGTAACGCCAAGGCAGGACCGGCAATCAAGTGTATAGTCTGTGGGCGTAACGATACCGCTCATTGTACTAAATGTAAAACTCTTGTTTGCAGACATTGCCACAAGCCAACCACCCAGGTTTATTGTGAGATATGTCTTGAAAAGCTTCCAAAGCATAAAACACATTGTGACAAAAAAATGGAATTGTCTTATAAAAAGTACAGTAAACTGATGTAAAACAATTCTAGCCCATTTTTGAACTAGACCTAATTTTTTGCTACAAAAGACAATACTTCACGCAATGTTGGGGGACTTCCTTGTGTATTTTTTATGTAAAGTGCAGATGCACCATTTGCAAAGACGAGTCGTTCCTGCGTATTCAGGTTTGTAAGATATCCAACTATGTTTGCTGCATCCCATACATCTCCTGCACCAGTAGCAATGACAGGTTCGACTTGAAAGGACTTGGCAAATTCAACCTCGCTTCCATTTGACCAGTAAGAACCAGAAGCTGTATGAAGATCTATTGTTACTGGTATCTTCTTTGCTAGCTCTTGAACTAGTTTTTTTGTATCTTCAGCATCAGAGATTGTGCCAAGACCATACTGTTTGAGCAATATGTTACATTCATTCTCATTGATGCATAAAGAATTCAGGCCGGAATGAAGTTCATCTAAGGCTTCCTTGAATTCTTTGGGCCTTGTTTGTATATCAGCAGGATCTAGAAAATGAAGTGCAGTACCAGATTTTTCAAACGCAAACTTTGATAGTTCCGTTCCTTTCTTGTTGCTTGCCCAATTTGCCACAATGACAGCTTTGGAGTTTTTCAGTGCCTGTTGTTCCTTTGCTCCAAGCTTTTCAGGTCCAAAATTTTCATTGTCACCAAGATCAGAGAGCATTACATTTACAATGTTTCTGCCATCTCGAAATTCAAGTGCAGTAGTTCTGCCTGGTTTTCCATCAATTACAAAAAGCGAAGCCGTTTCAAACTCTGAAAATGTTTCAGTTAGAAGAGCAGAACCTGCCTTGTCTGCCACCGTAATAAGAGAGACTGGACAACCAAGTCTTGCAAGAGCATACGCAACATTTGTAGCATTACCACCTTTGAGGTCCTTTTGTGGAATGCCACGAATGCTTCCACCAAGCTTGCTTTTCTCAAGAATCTGATCATAGACCTTGCCAAGATTAGATATTGAGATTATCCTATCAAGAAAAAAATCGTTTAGAACAACAACTGAATCTACTAGGTTAATGTTGTCTAGTTTTTCTAGCATGAAATGGTTCTAGCCCATCGGCGGCATTGGAGGTCCGCCTCGTCCTCCACCTCTACCAGACGATGCGATTACATCATCTATTCTTAGAATCATACACGCGGCTTCTGTCGCAGATTTTATTATCTGCTCCTTTACTGCCACTGGCTCTATGATATCAAGAGAGAACATGTCAGCTACCCTTGTGTTTCGTGCATCAATTCCAGTCCATTTCTTGCCCTGACTGTGCTTTGCACGCAGAGTAACCATGGTATTGATTGGATCCATACCAGCGTTCTCGGCTATTGTCAACGGAATTATTTCAAGAGCTTCTGCATATTTTTTGATTGCAAGTTGCTCTCTTCCCTCGAATCTGTCTGCCCAGTCTTTTAGATGTGATGCAAGAAATTCTTCTGGAGCACCACCGCCAGCTACAACTGCTGGCTTTTCAATTACATCTTTTACCACCATTAATGAATCATGAAGTGATCTGTCTACTTCATCTACAACTCTTTGTGAGCCACCTCTAATCAGTATGGTAATTGCTTTTGGATTCTTGCATCCTTCAACAAATGTCCACTTTTCTGTCTCCACCTTTCTTTGTTCTACTAGTTCAGCAGATCCTAGATCCTTTGTATTCATGTCGTCGATATTGCTGCTGATTCTTCCACCAGTAGCTTTTGCAAGCTTTGTCATGTCGCTTTCCTTTACTCTTCTTACTGAAAGAATTCCTTGTTTTGCAAGGTAATGTTGTGCAATGTCATCTATTCCCTTTTGACATATCAGGACATTGGCACCAATTTCATGAATCTTGTCTACCATTGACTTTAGCATCCTATTTTCTTCCTCAAGGAACATCTGCATTTGAGAAGGATCGGTAATTCTGATCTCTGCGCTCATCTCGGTCTTTTCAATTTCAAGAGCAGAATTTAGCAGAGCAATTTTTGCCTTTTCTGTTTTTGTTGGCATACCACTATGAACTATTTCTTTATCAAGTACAATACCTTTGATGAGTTGTGTATTTCTAATCGAGCCTCCAGCTTTCTTTTCTACTTTGATATTATCTAGATCAACTTTATTGCCTCCTTCCTCTTTTTCAACTACTTGCAGAATTGCATCCACAACAAGTTTTGAGAGCATGCCACTGTCCTCTGAGATTAGTTTGGATTCCATGCTTGTTTTTGCAACCTTTAAAAGAACTTCTTTTTCATTTGGACTTACAGTCTTGGCAAGCTCTTGGAGAAGAGAAATTGCCTTCTCTGCAGCCGCTTGGTATCCTTCAATGATTACAGTGGCGTGAATGTTTTTTTCTAATAGTTCTTCAGCCTTTGCCAAAAGGGCTCCGCCAAAGACAACAGAGGATGTTGTTCCGTCTCCTACTTCAGTGTCTACCGTCTTTGAGATCTCTACCATCATCTTTGCTGCCGGATGTTGAACGTCAATTTCCTTTAGAATAGTGGCACCATCATTTGTAATTGTAACATCGCCTAATCCATCTACAAGCATCTTGTCCATTCCTCTTGGGCCAAGGCTTGTTCGTACTAGTTCAGCAACTAGTTTTGCTGCTGCAATATTGTTTTTCTGAGCATCTCGCCCCTTTTGCTGTAAGGCGCTCTCCTTTAACACAAGAACAGGGCCTTGTGGTGTTTGTTGAATTGAAGCCAAAATTATCCTCTCTCTATCGTGATTTAGTTTCCCCTTTTAATACCTTATCCATCCAAAATTTTGAGATAAGTTCTGTTTTTAACATCTACTATGCCATTATACAAGATTCTAATCTCCGGTAATGCAAGAAATGGGAGAAAGAGTGGGATCAGATGAGGTTGTTTAAATCTGCATCCTGTCTCAACTAGCTTTTTGTCAACCTCATCGTACTTGATTACTGCTTCCTCAAGGGGCAATTTGGAGATTAAACCTGCAACAGGCATTTCAAATTTGCATATTATTTTTCCGTCTCTTGCAGCAACCATTCCACCTTGTGTTTTTACTAGATCGTTTGCCACAAAGGCCATGTCCTTTTCATTGGAACCAATTACGATCATGTCATTTTCATGAAAGCTCTGCGTACATCCAAAGGCCCCAATCTCACTGCCAAAGTTCTTCAAGAATCCAACACATTGCTGCCCAGTACCATATGTTCTGTCTATTGCTACCACCTTCCAGACATCTTTCTCTTGAGAAGCAATTACGTTTCCGTCCTTTACGCAAAGCTCTTCATGATCTTTTCTTGTTATAATTTCAGTATCTAGCATGATTACAAGGGCTTGAGCAGAATTTCCCTTGCTCTTGACTACAAAATCCTTCTCTGTAAATTTACGTCGTACTTTTACCGTTTCTGTCATCCATTTTGAGACTGCTGGTTTTGCATTTTTGAATACAGGTTTACCGTGAGCCACCATTAATTTTCCTCCTACGAAGACCTTGTCTGGTTTTAACTTGTTTAGATCATCGAAAACTAGAATGTCGGCAAGTTTGCCTGGAGCAATTCCCCCCAAGTCTTTGCCCATCTTATAATATTCAAAACAGTTTCTAGATGCAATGGTTATCGCATCTATCAATTCCATTCCCATAGATGTTGATTTTCGGATGCAATGATCAATCATGCCAAAGTCTAAGAGATCCTTTGGTGTTACTCCATCAGTGCAAAACATTAGCCTATCAAGGTAGGTCTTCTGAGATAGCACGTTTGGTATTATCTTATCAAGGTCTCTTCGTATCGATCCTTCTCTCATCATAACCCACATTCCGAGCCTTAGTCTTTCCATCACTTGATCATAGTCTATTGGTTCATGACATGAGAATATTCCAGATGCAATGTAGGCATTTAGCTTCTTGTCGCTTGCACCTGCAGTGTGGCCATTTATGATTCCATCATTTTCAAGAATGTAATTTAGACTTTGAATCGTGTTTGGATCCCGCGTTGTGACCTTGGTCCAGGAAAATACTTCCCCCATGCCAAGAACATTTTCTAGTTCAAAGGCCCTCTTCTGTTCTGTCTGTGATATTGTTCTTGCGTGGCTAAACTTTCTGTCAACTGGAAGACCACCCGGTATCATATGAAATATTCTTATTGGTAGATTCTCTGTCATCTTGACAAATTCCCTAAAGCCCCTGTATCCACAAACACTTACGATATCAATCGGATCTGAAAATAATGCAGTAGTACCACATAGAAGAGAATGCTTTGCAAGTTCAGAAGGCAAGATGTACTGGTCCATGTGTATGTGGGAATCTGCAAATCCCGGAGTGACAAGTTTTTCCTCCAAGTCAATGATTGCAGTTTTTTCGCCAACAGTATGAGACGCGTCCTTTCCAACATATGCAACTCTGTCTTTTAAAATGGCAATCTGTGTTTGCGGTATTATTTCTCTTGAATAGACATTGACAAGTTTACAGTTTTTCAATACAATGTCTGCTTTTTTTTCGCCCATTGCAACTTTGTTTAGTGGACCAATCATCGATGCAAGAGAGCCGGCCTTCACAAAATGACTTTGGGTAAATACATTATTAAAGCGATGTTTAAATTACGGTCAGCCATCGTCTTCTTTTATGAACATGCCGAAGGAGATTAGACGATACTGTCCCAAGTGTAAGAAACACACGCTACAGAAAGTCTCCTTGTACAAGGCAGGAAAAAGAAGAGGCTCTGCAATAGGTGAAAGAAGACACGCCGAAGACAAGAAAGGATACGGTGGTCAGAAATTCCCCAAGTTAGCCAAGCCGGCAAAGACTACAAAGAAGATGACACCCATTTTCATGTGTCCTGAATGTAAAAAGAAATGGAATGTGCCAGGAATAAGACTAAGAAAGTTGGAGTTGGTCGCATAATGAAAAAGGCCCAAATCCTCATCCCAAAACCAGGAAGTAGATTCCAGCGAGTCCAGTGTAAAGAATGCGGAGAAGAAAGTGTTGTTTATTCCCATGTTTCTACCACAGTTGCATGCAAGGCTTGTGGCAATACATTGGCTGAGCCAACAGGTGCTATTGCAAAGATTAACGGTAAAGTTCTAGGCAGCGCCGAGTAGATCGTAATCGCTTTTTGTGTTAAGATTTATCGCAATACGCTTGTCATCAATTACAATATAAGATTCTTGTACATGTTCCATGCCAACAATCATTTTTGGGTTTACAATCGATATGCCTGTAAACGCACATTCCTTCCCGTTGTAATTTACGAGATATTCGGGTTTTACTCCAATCAAGTCCAAGAATTTCTTGCTTACAAGAACACTTGTCCATGATTGCCTGTTTTCAAAATCATTTACAATTTTTTGTATGATTTCAGAATCTAGCAATGCAAGGTCGCCAGACACTACAAAGACATTATCGTCAAAAATTTTTAGCGCCTCATTTAGATCCTCCACATATCCTTCTCCTCTTGTTTCAACTGTTGACATACCAAGATCCTTTACAAACTTGGATGTTTTTGGAGCATTACAACTTGTAGCACATATTATTTTTGAGAAGCATCCAGACTCGTCTAATGCTGAAATAACATGTTGAATAATGGGTTTTCTGTACTTGAGGAGGAGTTTTTCATGGGCTGACTCCATCCTTGTACCCTTGCCTCCACACATTACAAGACCAATCATCTTGATGCAAAAATTATCAGTGATGCAAGCCTTACAAGTTCATTGCTTGCCCCAAAGACGTCGCCCGAAATTCCCCCAAAGCTCCTGTTTGCCACAGCAAGAAGCAAAAATGACATTCCAACAGTAACACCTGTCACTATTATTCCTGTAACGCCGCCTAGGATAATGGTAGGCACTATTGCCAGTATAGCTGCAGCAGTCAATTTAGTTGGACTTTTCATGTATTGTGTAAATGGGGAGCTAAGCCCTTGCCATGCAGAAGATCCTCGATTTGCTTGTAGAACCATGGCAAACTTTGCCATAAGCTCGCTAACCAATATTGCCTCAAAGAGAACAAAACCCTTCATCATGGAAATTGACATTATCATTCCAGCAACGTAAAGAACTACAGTAACTACACCTGCCGAGCCTACTGCCGGATCCCGCATTGCTTTGAGTTTCTTTTCCTTTGTTCCCTTTGCCATCATACCATCTGCAAAATCACAAAGAGCATCGGTATGATGTATTCCCGTAATGATTACAAGTGCTCCTGTTAGAACAAGACCTACAATTAGCGGCTGAACATACAAAGAGAGCCCATAACCTGCGCCACCAATCATCAGTCCAATTAATGCGCCTGCAATTGGGAAGAGATACATGTTTTTTGCAACAGTATCAAGCTCAGCACTTTTTGACGGAATAATTGTTAGAAATGAAATTACCGAAGTGATTCCTTTAAACAAGACTCCACCATCCCAAGTAAGACAAGATTACAACCATAGGAATTGTAAACAATATTGCAAACAGAATAGTTGTAACCTTCATTATAGATATGGCAGCCTTGAAATGTTTCTCTGTAAACTCTGTGCTGCCATCACCCAAGACATAGTGATCTAGTTTCTCAAATTTGACTCCCAGCGCACCTGCCATTGTTGCCATTGGATATCCAGCATTTGGGCTCTCAGTCTTTGGACCGTCTCGCTTCATGACTTCAAGCGAGTGTTTCCAGTTACCTCCTACAATTATGCTTGCAAGTATCATAATCAGACTTGTCAACCTTGCAGGTACAAAGTTTAGCACCTTATCACAATTTGCCCCAAACCATCCCAAGTTTCTAAAAAGGTCAGTCTTGTATCCAATCATTGAATCAATGGTGTTTACGGTTCTGTAAACAAAGGCTCCCACAAGTCCAAAAAATGCAAAGTAAAACAGAGGACCTGTGATCCCATCCACAGTATTCTCGCTTATGCTCTCAAGTGTAGCAGAGATGACGTGCTGCTTGTCCAGATTTTTTGTGTTTCTCTTCACTATCATTGATAGTTTTGCTCGTGCATCATCTAGATCATTTCTTGACAGAGAATCCATGATTTGCGATGCGTGCCTTTGCATTCCCTTGACTGCAATTGTAATCTTTAACAACAATCCAATTGTAAACACAGAAGTTGCCAGAACTAGAATCTTTGAGAATTCAATCAGGTCAAGATGGTTAAGATACGCAAAGGCTTGATCAATATAAAATGCCAAAACAGCAACAAGTATCGCTACAGAAACAACAAGAATCAGTCCCCCTAATTTTTCCGACACTGGATTGTTTGATCTTACCAATGGTGCAAACTTGCCAATCAGGGTTCCAATCCAAACTGTTGGGTGATACCTGTTTTTTGGATCGCCAAGGGCAAGATCAAGTCCAATAGCAAGTGCAACTGAGAGGGCAAGTACCAGCATCATTTCAAAAGACCGCGTATCGCTTTCATATTTAGACTTGATCTCACAACGCGACTTAAATTCTCTATCTCTTTGTCAAGGGATCTAATGTATCTTGTAGTAAATGATACTTGTTTTGGATTTGCATGCAGCGAGTCCTCATCTGGAATATCAAATTTTAAGAGCGGAATTGTTCCAAATACTGGCCTGCCAGTCTTCTTCTTTAACATCAAAAAGCCCGGACGTAAAATCTCAATGTCTCCTCTGAACTTGTTTATCACATATCCCTTGACAAATCTCTTGTATTCTCCCTCAAGCAGCTCCAGCGTTCCTACTATACTAGCAAATGTTCCTCCCTTATCTATATCAGATATCAAAATTACTGGCGATGAACAATACTTTGCCATTTTCATGTTAGCGATATCATACTTTTGCATGTTTATCTCTGCAGGAGAACCTGCTCCTTCTAGAATAACAAGGTCATATCTTCCTCTTAGATGATCAAGTGATTCCTTTGCCATGTCAAGCCCCCTTGTAAGAGAGAACTTTTTGTAATATTCATCAGCGTGCATATTTTTGTAGAATTTTCCCTTGACAAAGACTTCACTCTTGTAATCTCCAAGTGGTTTTAGTAGAATAGGATTCATGTGCGGAGAGATATCTGTCCTGGCTGCAATGGCCTGAATTGCTTGAGCCCTTGAGATCTCAAAATCATCTCTTCGATAAGAGTATGATGACATGTTTTGTGACTTGAATGGGGCTACCCTGTAACCTTCATCTGCAAAAATTCTGCACAGTGCAGTGACAAGAGTTGTCTTGCCTGCGCCAGAAGATGTTCCTTGAATCATTAATGTTTTTGTCATGGCTTTCCAAATTCTTTGACAAGTATTTGATTTTCACCATGGGTTCGTACAGCAACTCGAATGAACTTGCTGCCTAGCCCTCTAAATGATCTACAATCCCTTATCAAGATATTTTTTCTCAACAGTTTTTTCTGCAGCTGCCTTGAGTTTATTTTTGATTTTATCAAAATAAAATTTGTGCCAGAGTCATAGCACCGAAACCCATTAATCTTCGATATTGAGGCATTTAGAAACTTGCGTTCTTTTTCAATTAGTTTTCTTGTCTTTTCTAGATGTGACCTGCTTGATAGCGCCCTTATCGCAATGTTTTGGGCAATGCCGCTGACATTCCATGGGATCTTGATCTTGTTTAGAATCCCAATCATTTTCTTGCTTCCAAGTCCATATCCTATTCGTAGACCTGCAAGCCCAAAGGATTTTGTCATAGACCTCAAGATGAAGAGGTTATCAAATTCATGCATCTTGGATACTATGCTTTCTTTCGGGTTTGAAGCAAGTTCGATGAAACACTCATCTACAAAGACCAGAGCAGACTTGTCATGCGAGAGATCTAAGATCTTGAGTATGTTTTTTTGGCTAGTGAGAACGCCTGTTGGATTGTTGGGATTGCAAATGAAGATACAGTGATTTTTTGAAATTGTTTTTAGAAAATTATCAATGTCTTGATTTAGGTTCATGGTCTTAAAATAAGAAACTCTAGCACCATTCAATCTTGCTGCCGACTCGTATTCTCCAAATGTTGGTATTGGAATGGACACATCGCGCTTGTTCAAAAATGCCTTGCTAAAGTTGTAAATTATTTCGGTAGCCCCATTGCCTACTATTATCTGACTTTTTTGAATTCCAGTATATTTTTCCAAATGATTCCTCAGCCTAGTTGAATCTGAATCAGGATATACAGAAAACAAGTCAGAGTTTTTTTTCAGGTCATTTCTTATTGCAGGCGGAAACCCCAATGGATTGACGTTTGAGCTAAAGTCTAGTATTTTTGAATCAAATTCAAGTCCTGCAGAATAGACTCCTCCATGTACTACGGTCTTGTGATTGGCAACATGAGGTTCTACTCTGAGTCTCACACCCTCATGATATCTCATGGGTATTTAGTTGTGTTTTGGATCCCAGCTAAAGGAATATTAATTGTATGAGCAGGATTTTTTCATATGAAGAAACGGGTAGCTGTCATAGGCGTTACTGGAGCAGTAGGGCAGGAGTTTGTGTTGGCCCTAAACAACCATCCATGGTTTGAGGTAAAGCAAATAGCTGCATCGGAAAGGTCTGCAAAGAAAAAGTTTGTCGATGCCATAAGAGACCCAAATAGTGGCATACTCAGATGGCATCTCAGGGAACCCATTCCTGAATATGTCAAGGACATGATCATTGAATCAGTTGATGATATCAAATCAGAAAATCTCGATCTAGTTTTCAGCTCCGTTGAAAGCGAGGCTGCAAGAGAAATCGAGTCAAAGTTTGCACAGGACATACCTGTCATTAGCACCTCTGCAGCATACAGATATGAATCAGATGTGCCAATTTTGATTCCAGGAATAAATGACGATCATGTTGCACTCTTAGATCAGCAGAGAAAAAATAGGGGATGGAAGGGATTTGTAGCACCTATGCCAAATTGTACTACTACTGGTCTTGCAATCACAATGAAGCCTCTCTTGGACAAGTTTGGTGCGCAAAAGATAATCATGACATCAATGCAATCAATGTCCGGAGCCGGAAGGTCTCCTGGTGTTTCTGCGTTGGATATTACAGATAACATAATTCCATACATTCCAAAGGAAGAAGACAAGGTTAGAGTTGAAACGGGAAAGATTCTTGGCAAATTAGTAGATGGTAAGATAGATCCTGCCAAACTGAAAGTTAGCTGTACATGCACAAGAGTTCCAGTAATTGACGGACATACAGAATCTGTTTTCGTCGAAACAGCAGTTCACACTGACCCAGAAAGCGTAAAGAAAGCCATGCAAGAGTTTTCAAGCAAGATAAGTGTCATAGGTCTTCCATCTGCTCCAAAAGAGTATCTCTTTGTTCATGAAGATCCAACAAGGCCACAGCCAAGATTAGATCGTGAGATTAATGACGGCATGACAACAATGGTTGGCAGAATCAGAGAGGATACAGTTTTTGATAACGGTATAAAGTACGTGTTATTCTCACATAACGAGAAGATGGGCTCTGCCAAGGGAGCTGTCTTGTTAGCTGAAATGCTATACAAGAAAGGCTACATCTAGTCTACTGCAAATTATAGAAAAATTATAATAACAAGTTTATTAAGATCCATTTATTCACAATAAATGGTGTTTTGAATGGCAAAAGTTGATGATTTAGATATGATAATTTTATCTGAGCTATCACAGGACGCAAACATTTCAGTTCCTCGAATCTCAAAGAAGATAAACGTAAACTCGTCCGTTGTTTACAGCAGAATCAAGAGGCTCATCAAAAGAAAGTTGATTGAGCGTTTTACCATCGTAGTAAATGACAGGGAGCTTGGTTACACTGTAAAAGCCCTAACGGGCATAAACATGGACTCTAAGATGAGGGACCATGTAATTGAGGAGCTGCTAAAGGTAGCTGAGGTAAGGGAGATCTCAGAAGTAACAGGCAGGTTTGACATCATTGTTACAATGCATGCCAAGAATCTAGATGAGATGCACAGACTCATATCAGAAAGGGTTGGACGAATACAAGGAGTTCAGCGTTCTGAGAGCTTCATTGAGATGAAAAGGACCACAAAGCCAATGCCCTACAAGGCTAAATAATCCAATATTTTCAACCTATAAATAACAAAAAGTTTCCAAAAAGGGCAGAGTGTGCTAACAACAAAAGCTAGTTCCAGAATTAAGACGTACTATGAAGTAACCAAGCCTAAGATATGGTACCTTTTGGTCTTTACCGCAATGGGTGCGACATATACTGCTTCTAATCTGTATCATATTCCAGTATCTGCCCTGACTTGGGCACTTGTAACCTTTGGTGTAATAGCAGGCTCTGCTGCAGCTAACACACTAACAAACTACAATGACAGGGACATTGATGCCATCATGGAAAGGACAAAGGAAAGGCCGATTCCAAGCAGGAGGATCTATCCAGCAAAGAAGGCGTTGTACTTTGGATTAATTCTTACAGGCATATCATTAGTTTGTGCATTTGCAATTAACATATGGGCTGGCATCTTTATGGCATTTGGTCTTGCAGACAATATTCTAGTTTATAGTAAATTTCTAAAGCGAAGAAGCAGGACAAATATTGTCTTGGGCGGATTCTCAGGAGGAGCTCCTGCAATGATTGGTTATGTGGCAGTAACAACAACGGGCATGTGGGATCTTGGATTGGTCATGGCAGGATTGGTCTTTGTCTGGATTCCAATGCATATCTGGAGTCTCACGTTACATGTCAAGGACGATTACAACAAAGTTAAAGTCCCAATGCTTACTGCAGTAGAATCTGAAAAGACATCGGTTCGAGTAATAGCTGGCACCACCTTGATGATGGTATTGTTCAGCGTGTTGCCATTTTTCATGACAGATGCTTCTGGAAAACATTTGTTCCATGCAACATATCTTTACAGCGCAATAGCATCAGGTGCAATAATGATAGCATTGAGTATATGGCTCCTTGTGAAACCCTCAGAGAGGGCATCTTGGACGCTGTTCAAGTTCTCTAGTCCATATCTTGCAATATTGTTTATTGCACTCATGGTAGACTCTGCTCTGAAATAGCTTACTTGAGATAATTTTTCAGAGAGACTTTTTCTGATCTTGGAATCTTTGCAATCTCAAATCCTTCTGGACGTTTTGAGAAAGATTTGGTTGCATCTATTCCCATCTTTGTCGTAAGTAAATTTTTTTGATCACTTGACGGGTCAAGGCTTGAGCCACGCACCCTTGGTATTATTACAAGATTCTTGTCTGCCTGAAATCTTGTTGCTATGGCATATTCAACCTCCACTGGATTTGACGGATCAATATCATCGTCTACCACAGTTACATGTTTGAGTGACCTGTGAGCGCCAAAGGCTGCATTGATTACTTTCTTTGGATCGGATTCTTTCTTCTTTGAAATTTGCACTATGGCATGAAGCCAATTGCATCCCCCATCACTTAGTACTACACTTTTTATCTGTGGCAATACCTGTTTGAGATTTTTGTTTAGTTTTGCTTCAATTGGCATTCCCATGAGCAATCGGTGTTCTGCATACCCTGACAGGATATCATGAAAGATTGGATTGTTTCTAAAATACATCCTGTCAAGCTCAAAGACTGGTTGTTCTCTCTTAAAGTCATACGTGCGGAGCATCTCCACCATCCATTCCTTGTGGGTTTTGTCCTTGAGTATACGCCCCTCCAAGACTATCTCGGATTCAGATGGCACCAGCATACCAGAGTAAGAACACGCCGTCAGTGTAAGTTTCTTGGTTAGCAGTTCGTTTGCTATCTCAAGTTCATCCTTGCCCCATTCGGCCTGATAAGCACCAGCTATTGATACGGCAGGATGTACTCCTACAGTAATAGCTACACGTAGGTCTTCACCATGTTCTTTTGCATACATATAGGATCTGTGT
>JBARDK010000194.1:0-2117 GCA_049795075.1 Nitrosotalea sp.
TCCTATAACTCATACTAATGGAATTGCTAACTATGCACCCTATGGACTACGAAAGGTAGAGGCGGCATTATTGAGAGATGGTTACAAACGGGAAGATGTTGTGGTTGCCCATCCAGATCACGTTGATAAATTCATTGGCCCTGAAACAGAAGTCGTCGGCACATATGAAATGGATCCGCTAGGAATGGGTCCTGTTACGATGACATTCACTTATGGTCGCAAGCAGACATCATATGATGAATACTACAATGCATATTTACACAAGAAAATTAACGAGGCAAAGAAAAAGAACGGAAGTCATGCCAAAGTAATTGCGGGTGCGTCAGGAACTTGGCAATACAATTACGATCCAAAGAAAATTCAGGAATATGGCTTGTATGCGGTATTGGAAGGAGAGCTAGGTGGCATTGCTCCAGAAATAGACGGTCATGCTGGACAATTCTTTGACAAATTAATCAGCGGAGAATTTGACAACATGAATCCCTTCGTTAAAAGCGATTTCAAAGTTGAGGTAAAAGAATTTGGAAGAGATGCTGACAAGTTCCACGGAAGATTCATCCATTACTGGGACGAACCTGAAATTGATGAAATCCCTGATATTGTAGAACCCAGCATGCACGGGATGGTTGAGGTCATGCGAGGATGTGGAAGAGGATGTAAATTCTGTGATGTTACTCTGAGGCCTCTTAGATACTATCCACCGGAGAAAGTAAAACGAGAGATCGAAATCAACATAAAAAAAGGTGGACAAAGAAATGCTTGGCTGCACAGTGATGATATCTTTGTGTATGGTCTTGACCCAAGAAAGACAAAGAACATGGCACCAAACAGAGAAGCACTCGAAGAGCTATTTACGGCAGTAATGTCAACTGGTATAGTCCATACTAATCCCACTCACGGTACACTTGCAGGTGCAATAGCTGACGAAAAATTAATTCCAAATATTTCAAAAATCATTAGATCAAGCCCAACTAACAAGATTGGAATCCAGTGCGGTTTTGAGACAGGAAGCTTACGATTGATTGAAAAATATGCAGACAGAAAATTATCGCCATACAAGCCAGAAGAATGGCATTGGGTTGTAAAGGAAGGAGTCAAGACATTCAACGAGCATCATTGGATACCGGCATTTACACTCATCATGGGATTGGATAATGCAGAGACTGAAGAAGACGCATGGGACACAATACGCCTCATAAATGAGCTAGAAAAAGAACAACCAGAATCCATGTTTACAACAACGCCTTTGACTTTTGTTCCAATTGGATTGCTTGAAAAATCAGAATTCTTTGATATTGGAAATGAGATGACTGCAGCTCAGCTAGGTGTCATGTACAAGACATGGCAGCACAACTTCAAGTATGGAATTCAGAAATTCATGGATAAAACAGGACAGAACGGTCCATTAAGACGAAAAGTATTCACTACTCTTGCAAAAACCTTGGGAGGAATTCCATTAGATGCAATGGAAAAATATGCAAGAAAGAAAGGTGCAGAACACCAAAGAGTAATTGATACAATCAAGACAAAATACTGGTAAGAGAAACCAAATACATAAATTGCATCAACAGATGAACTAATTCGTGCCAACTCACGGTTCGCTTACTAAAGCAGGCAAAGTTAGAGGCCAAACTCCAAAGGTCCCAGCAAGAGAGAGACATGGAGAAATTGGTATTACAAGAAATCGAGATAATTTTAGAAAAAGATTCATCCTAAAACGAGTTCCTGGGCAAAATAAACCAGGTCAAAGAAGAAGAAAGTAGTCATAATATCATCATTTTACTATATTTTACAAATAATGTCTCATAACCTATGGTAACAAAATCTTTTTTTATAGTTGTGAATGGGGAATCTTTGCATGTCTATAAGTGAATCAAATTCTGTGGGCTGTTCCAAATTAATCGACGTGCGAGGCTGTAAAGAACCAAATACAACCAAGCAAGGAAAACAATATTCAATCGATATCAATAATGATCCAAGAGTGCTCTTCAAGGATACTGTAGGAAATGGAAGAGAGATGAAGTTTAAGCGAAACTGTACTATTACCATATCACATGAAAAGATATTCTATAATCGCGACGATGTGGAAATAAAACCAGCTAGTATAACATAGATAG
>JBARDK010000195.1:0-12280 GCA_049795075.1 Nitrosotalea sp.
ATATCTAATATTGCCAAATACGACTAAAATTTTCAATTCATTTCATAATTGAAAAAGAATTCTTGAAGATTCTATCTAGCCATTTTTAAAATTCCTACTTTGCCTCTAACCTGACAATCAACCGTAAGTTTATTACTAACAGAAAAAATATTCGCAAATATGAAATTTAGAATGTGGTATGTCGCAATGGGAATCACTGCAGCGGTAATCTTCTATAGCATGCTCTATTTGGGACATGTACTTTGCGTTCCTATGGAAAACGCACCATGTTTCTCAATGCTAAACTCTACGTAGATTTAATTAAAACCAAGTAAAGATATTTGACATGAGCTGCTCTGGCGAAACCGTGGAGGTAAACAACGAATTCATCCAGATAAAGCCTATGATTTTAAATCAGCTCAAAAAGGCAAAGTATGGAGTGTCTGATCATAGCACAGTAGAGCTGTGTCATTGGACAAAAAAGTCGTTTAGAAACGAAGGCGATTGTTACAAACACAAGTTTTATGGCATCTCAACTCACAGGTGTATGGAATTCTCACCAGCTGGAATGTTTTGTGAGAATAGGTGCGTGTATTGTTGGCGTCCAATGGAGTTTTATAGTGCAATGAAAATGCCGCCTGAGAAAGTTGCTCCACCTGAGATCATTCTTTCAAACTTGATGGAAGAGCGAGAGAGGCTGATAATGGGACATTATGGAGATGTTCGAAGTGATAAGAAAAAAATTGACGAATCACTCCTTCCAAGTCATTATGCAATATCACTTTCAGGGGAACCTACAATGTACCCTCAACTGCCTGAATTGATAAAATATCTCAAGCAGCTTCCTGCAACAAAATCTGTGTTTTTGGTTACAAATGGACAGGAACCTGAAATGCTTGAAAGGTTGCAAGATGAGGATGCGTTACCAACCCAGTTGTATTTATCGACAAATGCTCCTAATGAAGAGGTTTTCCAACTTGTCAATAGGCCAAAATACAAAGATGCTTGGGAAAGATGGAATTCCAGTCTTGAGATACTCTCAAAGATGGATACCAGAACTGTACTTCGTGTTACTTTGATCAGAGGCTACAATGATAATGACCAATTAATTTCAGAGTATTCCAGAATATTCAATCATGGAAATGCCCACTTTATAGAGATAAAGTCTTACATGCACATAGGTCGCTCAACCAACAGACTAGAACGTTCCGATATGTTGGACATGTCTGAAGTAAGGTACTTTGCTAATGCGTTGATAAGACAAGCTGAGATGTATTCAGTAATGGATGAAAGTGAAATTTCAAGAATTGTAGTACTGCAGAATCAGAATCGATTTATCGACCGCTTGATTTCTTCTTATGTAAATACCAATTAGCAAATTTTTTTAATGCCAAATACCGGTGCGAAGTAATATTTTTATTCTTTAGTTGTGAATATGTCAAAGTTTGTCCCTCTGGAATAAATATTGGATCAAATCCCCACTTGCTACCTTGTATTTTTTCAGATATTTTTCCACGCACATTGGCACCAAATAACACAACATCTCCTTTCTTTTCACAATATGCAATGACAGATCTAAATGTGGCACCCCTTTGTTTTGACAATAATCGTAGAATTCCCTTATTTCCAATAGTATCAAATACAAAGGACGAATATGGTCCAGGGAAGCCTTTCAGTGATGAAATAAACAGCCCGTCATCTTCTATTATTACTGGTTTTGAGCAGAATGAAAATGCTTGTCTAGCTTTGTGTTGTGCCACTTCTTCCAAATTATTTGCTTGTATTTCCTCAAGTCTGCACTTGAAAAATTCTAGCGATATACCAAATCCTGACAAAATGTCGCTGGCTTCCTCAAACTTGTTTTTGTTGGATGAAGCGAAAAATACACTAGACGACATTTGCATACCTACCCCTTTTCTCTATATCCGATACCTGTGAGATAACTTTCTCCTTCCTCGAATTGCCTACAATTTTACCGTATCCCCTCAAAAATGATGACCATGCCTGATTTACGATTACAACGTGGGCACTGTTTAGTACCTCTTTGAACAACCTAAGATCAATGGCATGATCCTCTATTCTTTCTGTTCTCTGGGCAAGTCCAAAATCTAAGATTATCAATTTGTCAGATGCCAGTATGAAATTTGAGGTAGTAACATCTCCATGCATTATACCATTCTTGTGCAAAGTACCTATTATTTTTCCAATTTTTTCACATGTTTTTATTATCATTTTATTTGGCAAATCTCGTACCAATTCTCCTGGTACAAATTGCATGTATATTTTGAATTTATTTTGATCCACGAAATAAACAAGCGGGGTATTGACCCCAAATGATTTTACTTCTGAAATCATCTTTGCTTCCCTAATCGTTCTCAGCGTACGAATTCTATTATCAAGAATTTCATTACGATATTCTTTTCTTTTTCTAATTTTGAGAATAGATTTTCTGCCATTCCATATTGTTAGGTAAATATCAGCCTCTGCACCCTTTTTCATTAATCTCAATATCACCAAGTGTTATATCACATAATTTAAGTTACAATTATATCAAAAGAATTCCTCTCACTACTAATACTCTACTCATGTAACAACACGAGTAATAGATGCAAACTTGAGATCAAGGAGTCTAAATTAATGACTATGTTATATACAGTTATAACTTACAATAAAAAAAAGATTTCATGGAACCAAACGAAAAAAAAATCATGCAAGAGGACTGTTCAGAGGATACAGTAGGTATCGGCATTCTTACTCTCACTAACATGAGAGTAGCTTTTGATAAAACAGAAGGGCGAATTATGGATTTTTCTAAAAAGTTTGGTGAAACTGTGATAGAATCTAGGCTCAACGACATAGTTGAAGTCGCAAAAGAAGGAAGATTTATCAAAAAACTTCTAATTAAAATTAAAACTAACGAAGGGGAGAAAACGTACAAGTTCGGGGTCTTCAATAATGGAAAATGGGAAAAAACAGTGCAAGAGGCTATTTCCAACTATAAAGATCAGTAAAGTATCTCTACAGTATCTAATCTCCATGATTGCCTTACAAATGTATTTTCTAACTTTGTGCCAGCTTTTTTTGACGATTCTAATAATCCAACCCAAGAGATCTGAGAGCCGCAGTCTCCAGAATATTCTTTTGGAGATACAAAGAATTTACAATCATGTCTCTTACATATGCTTTGAAGAATTTCTGATAATCTCTTGTTTGCTGCTACGCCGCCCACTATTAGAAATTCTTTCTTTCCGGTAAACGATAAAGCTCTCTCTACAGCTTCTCCTATCATTGAAAATGCTGTTTCTTGTAATGAAAAGCATGCAGTCTCGAGTCCTTTTGGAATTATTCTTTTTGTGGCAGAAAGAAGACCTGAAAAAGATACGTCGTTTCCTTTGACTACATATGGCAAAGGCTCGTAATTAGACGACTTGGATGCAAGTTCCTCGATTTTTGTACCACAAGGCGATGCAAATCCAGCATGTCTGCCAATTTGATCCAACAGTTGTCCTAGCGTTATGTCTAGCGTTTCACCAAATACCCGCCATTTCTTACCTAGAAATGCGAGAATCATAGTATGACCCCCTGATACAAGTAAAACTAGAGGATCTTTTGCTCCAGTAAGCATCTTACCCAATTCAATATGACCAAGCGCATGATTTACAGGATATACTGGTATGCCATAGTATGAAGAAAGAGATCTTGCTACAACTGCACCAATTCTAAGACAGGGACCAAGACCTGGACCTGCAGCATATGAGACTAGATCAAGTTCAGTGATTTTTACACCAGCTTTCTCCAGACACTCTGAGAGTACTTGGGAAGAGTTTTCTGCATGATGACGAGATGCTTCTCGTGGGTGTATTCCCTCACCTTCAGGCGGTCTGTATATTTTTCTAACATCTGACAGAATCCTTCCATTTTTGCCTCTTTTCTCAATAATGGCACACGAAAAGGTGTGAGCAGTACTTTCGATTCCTAGACAGAGCAAATTATCCTCTACTTAGAGTTGACGTTATTTTCAACACGTCCCCATTTTTTAATTGATGCTCCGCACCTACTCGTTGTTTTGTCTTGGCGTCTACTGCATAAAGGAATCCTTTTGCTAGGTCTTCATGAACGGCCCTAGCAAGATCTCTTGCAGTGGATCCTGCTGGAAGTAACCTTGCATCTGGCAAGATCTCCCCATTCTTGTTTGACAGTTTTGATTCATCTTCTACTGGAAAGACTGCAATCAATTTTAAAAGATCAAAACAGGCAGAATCCAATATTTGTTGAATGCCGGTACCTCCAATCTTAGATAATACCTTTTGAGCCATGTCTAATGCTTTTTGTTGTTGTGGGTTCAGATTTGTTCCTTTTATTTTGAAATCTTTCTCTCCTGGAAGATAATCTACAAGACCTCCTTTTGCAGCTTTTCTCAATAATAGTTCAGTCTCTGCACTACATGCTATTGTATTATGTATTTTTTTTAATTCATCCAATATGCCAAGATCATGGCAGAGATCGGATTTGTTGGCAGCAATTATAATTGGTTTAGTCCTCTTTCTCAATTCCTTTACAAATGAGAGAATATCATTTTCAGTCCAATCTAGCGGTTTTTTTATCTGTAAATTCAAATGATGTAAGACAATTTCAACATCATATTCCACTATTCCAAGGCCGCTAAATCTTTGGGTAATAGCATGAAGGATTTTTCCATTCTTGCTTTCTAGCTCTCGTGTCAACTTGTGCCATTCCCTGTGAAGTATTTGCTTCATCCATTGATCAAATTCCTCTTCTACAAACTTCACATCCTCGAGTGGATCATGAGTACCAGCTGGAACAGGTTGGCCTTGAATGTCTGTTGATCCTGATGCATCTACCACGTGGATCAGTACTTCTGCCTGTCTTGCATCATCTAGAAATTTATTTCCTAGCCCTTTCCCCTCATGAGCACCAGGAACAAGACCTGCTACATCAATTAGTTTCACAGGGATAAATCTAGTTCCTTTTACACATAGCTGATGAACATGATTTATTCCAAAATGTTTACACGCACATTCAGTTTTAACATAAACAATACCAACATTAGGCTCAATTGTAGTAAAGGGATAATTTCCAATCTGTACGGTAGTTTGAGTTGCGGCTGAGAAGAATGTTGATTTTCCAACATTAGTTTTGCCCAATAGTCCGATCTGCATGAAAATCAGTTCAAAGTCTGCTCTTATTAGTATTGCAGAAGTGTTTAATTGAATTCATCCTTCAACTTATTCGTTGAAAATAATAACAGGAAATCCTGGAACAGGAAAACACACAGTGGCAAAAATACTTGCAAGAAAACTAGAGTTAGAACTAATCGACATAAATAAAATGTCAATAAGTGAAGGAGTGGCTGAAAAGAATGGGCAGGTATTAGATGTAGATGTTCGAAAACTAAAGAAGATTTTAAACAAAAAGATACCAAAGAATGCATTACTTGTTGGGCATTTAGCCCCCTACATTGTTTCAAAAAATAAGGTAGAGACTGCGGTCGTATTGAGACGTAATCCATACAACTTGGAGGGTGTTTACAAGAAAAGAGGCTATGACAAGAAAAAAATGCTCGAAAATTTGGGTAGTGAGATAATAGGAATTACATACTATGATACGATAAAAAATGTAGGACGTAAGAAAACTTTCCAATTTGATACTACTAACAAATCCGTATCTAGTACAGTGAAGAAAATTGAGTCTCTTTTTGTAAAAGGCAAAGCAAAGGAAGACAATGTTGATTGGCTGAAAATAGTTTCAGAAAAGAGAGACTTGGAGAGATTTTTCCCGTACTAGATTCAAATTACGTTATGTTAAATCAAGGTATGAAATGTTTGAGATAAAAAAATCGGATCTAGCAGGAAGAATAGGAATACTGCACACTAATCACGGCAAGATTGAGACTCCAGCATACGTGCCAGTAATTCATCCAGTACGACAGTCAATACCTACAAAAAAAATACGAGAGATGGGCTTTGATCTTGTTATAACAAATGCGTTTATCACACTAAAACAACATGGCGATGAAGCCATAAGAAAAGGAATCCACAAAATAATTGACTATGATGGTGCAGTGATGACAGATTCAGGTGGGTACCAAGTTCTAGAATATGGCAACATAGATACAAACTACAAAACTATGGCAGCATTTGAAAAAGGAATTAGGACAGATTTTGCTATTCCGCTAGACAAACCAACAGGTTTTGGTTTATCAAAGAAGAAGGCAAGAGAATATGTTAATCACACATTAAAGGTATCAAAGGAAACTCTGGAGACAAGAGATGACAACGGACAGATATGGATAGGGCCGATACAGGGAAGCGAGTATTCGGATCTAGTTAAAGAATCAACTAGGGCTTTGGTAAAATATGGTTTTCAAATGCTGGCACTAGGAAGTCCAGTAGAATTCATGGAATCATATGAATACAAACTTTTGGCAAGAATGATAATTACTGCAAAAAAAGAGATGCCGGATTCCATTCCGCTTCATCTCTTTGGTGCAGGCCATCCCCTTACAATCCCGCTAGCCGTGGCTCTTGGCTGCGATACCTTTGATTCTGCCTCCTACATGCTCTATGCAAAACATGATAGATACATCATGGAAGACGGTACCGCTCATCTTAACGATATATCGTATTTCTCTTGCACTTGTGAAATATGTAGTAAATACAAGCCAAAGGAGATCCAATCGCTTCCTAGAGACGAAAAAATAAACAGTGTCGCTTTGCACAATCTTTATTCTATAAAGGCTGAGGTTGACAGAGTAAAGGAATGCATCCACGAAGGACGATTATGGGAATATGTACTAAAAAAAGCACGTGCACACCCAAAACTCTTTGAAATCATGTCAGTTCTTACTTCGAGTACTTCGTTTCTTATCGGAAGTACGCCCAGATTTAAGGAAAAGGCAATATTCTTGTTTTCAAGGGAGGACCAATTTAGGCCTGAGGTATCTAGATTTCATAGCATGGTAAGAAAATTTAGGACTAATAAGAAAAATCTCGTAATTATTCCAGACGGCACCATGAAGCCATTTTACCTATCAAGAGAATATAGCAAATTGAAAAAGAAATTTGCAAGTATTGCAGATTACACTCAGTTCTGTCAGTACAATCCATATCTAGGAATAATACCTCTAGAACTTTCAGACATTTATCCTGCAGCGCATTACGTAATGTCTGATTCTCAACATAACAAAGACGAGTTTTCTGAATTTGCTAAGACTTGGAACATATTTCTTAAACAAAATAAATTCAAAACAATCTATGCCGCAAATGATGACTTTCTAAAGTACCATGCAAAACTAGCAAAAAAGAAGATCAAATTTTTCAATTTTAAAATATAGATTTAGGCAATTTTTGTGCCTGAAAATGGACATTGATTGTCTAGATAGATGTCCATTTAGGAAATTTCTGCCCCAGAAGCAAAAACACAGCTACTGTCAGGCATGACAGACTTCAGTAAATGTAACAAGTAGCTACTGTTGTAAAAGTTATGAACAAGTGTGAATTGGTTCATGTAGGCATTACTTCCTGAGCTTTACATCGTTTTATGAGTCCATGATCTTGTGTTACAACTACGCAATTTTTATTATTTTTTGCATAACCTATTACTTTATCGTCTGATCTATCTTCTTTTTTTGAACCAAAAAGTTTTGTTACAGTTTCTACATTCCAACCAAAATCTCTAAGAATGTCAAACATTCCTTCAAATTGAACATCAAGAAGTATGGCAAGCTTATCCATGTATTGCCATGAAAGACATATGAAATGAAATAAAGGTTTGTGAAGGGTTTTGGTGACCATATGGTGTCTTCGCTATTTATTGCATCAGCAAAAAGTTATACTAAAAACTACTAAAGTCCAAAAATGTTCGATAAGGATTTCATTTTGTGTCTGTTATCGAACATTGGATAAAACTCACTGGATTAATTTAATCTAATTTAAAAGTGGAATCTGAATAGTTCCAGAATCATTTTCGATCATCTCAAGCACTGCCTCTGGCGGTATTTCACCATAGCTTTTCTTTAGCTCATCAATTGTATTCCATCCGCCAATCAAAGCAACCAACCCATAATTGTAGTTCTTTTTTGCAAGCCAATAGTGTGCACCTATGTGTCTTAAGGCATGTGTTGGATGCTCTTCAAAGTAGCCGCTCTTTCCCAAGTGTCTGTAAATTTCTTTCAGTGAGTTATTGGTTTGTTTGTGGAGCTTGTACTTGGCAACCTTTGATTCAAAAATTCTGTTTACTCCTCTTGCTTTGAGAAGGTCAATTGATTTTTGTGTATCAGCTCTTGTTATGTATTTTACCCATTTTCCCCTCTTGACGTTTTTGGTCTTGGACTCAAATGCCGTCATGATATAGGTAGTTCTTCCGCTCTTGCCTGTGTGTTTTGCATAATCCAGTCTCATAGAATACAATGCCGCAAATCTTGAACATGATTCTACACCAATCCAGAACCAACGATACACATCAGAGTCAAGCCCCCACCTTGATATGATATACCTGTCAGCCTCCTCAAGCTCGGCATCTGTCAGCCTGATATCTGCATATAGCCCGTGGTTTGGCACAGCTACAGACATTACTCCACCAGTACCTCGCTTCCATATCAGGCCGTGATAGCCACAGAAATCCCGTATAGCCTGAGCCCGCGCATATAGTACATTCTTGATGTCACGCGATACCCTGATCCCGCGTGCGTCCTTATCGGCCCTCCCCTCAAGGTATAGCTGGACATAATTCTTGAGTATGTTCTCTGTCTGCCTTCTAGAGGTAAGGAGTTTTTTTGGCTTTATCTTACACGTATTGCAAACTGATTCCAAGTAACGCAGTCTAGTCTTCCATGAAGACAAAGCTTCCCCCTGTTTTCGTGTGAGAAGATCCTGCTTCCATTCTGCTACAAGTGGATTTTTAAGAATTTGGTGCCTTTCGTTAAATCGCCTAAAGGAAACCTCTGAAGTATGGTTGGTCGGAATTGACAACCGTCTAGAGTTATCATATTCCATCAAACCTGCCTTGGCAGCTTTTCTAGTGTAACAGTAAACATTGCTTCTGACAAAACCAAGCCTGTCTGCAATATCTCCTACAGAAAGTGGATCCTCTCCCTTCTCCCTGTCGCCGCGCAAGAGTCGTAAAATTTCTTTTATGATCTCTTCTTGTGTTGCACGTTTGCCATAAAGTCGAAGTTTTCGCTTTTTCAAAACGTGCAAGCCTCCAGAAAAAGGTGGCGTATAAAATTTTTAGCGATGCCTGAAATTTGTACACTCCCGAAACCCAAGATTTACCGTTTGGAATGGACACTTGGATGTATTTTAAAAAATAAGAAAAAATGGAAGAACGGTTTCGTTTAAAGTGCGGCGTCTTCTGCCCAGCCTTTTACGAACACACCATTCTTGTGGAGAGGAACTGGTTGACCAGGTGTATATGACATTGGTCTCATCCAGAAGATTGCCTTTGTTGGGCATACACCTATGCATGCACCGTCTGAGATACATCTCTCTGGATAGAACACAAATGCTTTACCTCTCTTCCAGCCTTCAACAGGCTTTACACGAAGAACGTCCGGGCCGAGGGAAGTACAGATCTCTACGCAAAGCGCACAGCCTATACATCTCTGTTCATCGATGTCTGGAATGATTGCTATTGGCATTCTAATTTTGATCATCTACCGTTTGCTATTTAAACCATCTGCAAAATTCATAACGGAGTTATAGAATTATTTCACGTTTTAGAATAAAAGAAAAACAAAAAGAAAGTATGATTTGAAATTTTTACTTCTTTATTTGGCGCATCGCTTCGATTTGGCCTGATGTTACCCAATCTAGCAATTCTGCCGAGCTAGGATTTAGATCTCCTTTTTGATTCATCATATTGTGAACCCAAATCCAATTTATCTGATTCAATAATGGTTTGTTTCCCTCATCGCCTCTTCGGACTTTGTCTCGAAGATCTTTTGGGATGGTACTCCACCATTGTTCAAAGGTTCTACCCATGTTCAGATCAGTTTTGATTCATATAATTAAGTCTTTTGTAAATTATACAAGTAATATAACGATGCTAGTTTTTCCAAACGCTAAACGTTTAAAGGTACTCTGAAAAGATTTTCAATTCTTGCAGGTCAAAGTCCTAGGTGCAGCAAAAGAAGTAGGCAGATCCGCCTTTCAAGTTAATTGTGATGGAGTAAGTTTTTTGTTAGATTACGGAGTAGAGTTAGGAAAGGAATCATCTTATCCTCTGCCAGTAAGCCCACAAGAGATTAACGCTTCTATCATAACCCATGCCCACTTGGATCACTCAGGCAATATGCCTTCACTTTTTGTGCAGGGTAGCACGGATGTCTATGCAACCCCCCCAACTTTTGACCTTTCAAGATTGTTGATAGAGGACATGATAAGACTTGAAAAGAGTAAGCTTCCTTTTGACCTGTCTGATGTGTCCAAAATGATGATGCATTCAAAGGAAATCAGATATAGAGAAAAGGTGACTCGGGGGAATGCCTCCTTTGAGCTACTAGAATCAGGTCATGTGTTAGGTGGAGCTTCTGTTCTGGTAGAGTCGCAGAACAAGAGATTATTCTATACGGCAGACATCAACCCCAAAGGGTCACGTATGTTAAGGGAGGCAGATCTTGATCTAGGTGAGATTGATTTGTTAATCACCGAAAGCACTTACTCACAGACAGATCAGATGCCACGTCTTGAAGCAGAAAAAAAACTCATTGAATTTGCGTATGAAGTTTTGGATAGAAAGGGAATACTCTTTGTGCCTGCCTTTTCTGTTGAAAGATCACAGGAAATAGCTGTGGTATTAAAAAATGCTAAGTTTAAACACAAAGTCATCATGGATGGGATGGCTGTAAAGGTAAATGAAATAATGTTAAGACACCCAGAGTATCTACGTGACGCAAAGGTTTTTGCTGATTCTGTGAATCATGCAGTTTGGGTAAGAGGAGAAAGGGAAAGAAAAAGCATGTTAGATGAACCAGCAGTAATAATCTCTCCTGCTGGTATGCTAGTTGGAGGCTCTGCCGTGTTTTATTTGCAGAACCTAGCTCTTGACAAGAAAAATGGCATAGCACTAGTCTCTTATCAGGGAGAAAGAACTCCTGGAAGAAAACTTTTGGAAACAGGTCGCGTGAGTATTAGAGGTAAGGAATTCAAGGCAGAATCAGAGGTAAGGCAGTTTGAATTTTCTGGTCACGCTGACAGAACGGCTCTTTTTGACTTTATAAAAAAAATCAAAGGAGATCCAAAGGTTCTCACCATTCATGGCGATAATGAATCATGTACAAAATTTGCTGAGGAGATACATCAAAAATTTGGCTTTGATGCCCACGCACCTGACGCAGGCGAAATAATCACTATATAAAATGCGGAACAATCCCACAATAGATCTAAATTTTACAATCAATAGTGGCCAAGTATTTCTCTGGAATAAGATTGAGGATAGATGGCTTGGCATTAACGGTGACGAGTTTTTAGTTATAGCAGAGCCCTTCCAAATAGATTCATCTTCAAAAAGCGTTCGCCTCTTTTTTAGACAGGATGATAATCTGAATAAGATACTATCAGATATTAGCAGAGACAGTCTTGTTGGCACTACAGTAAAGCAGTTTCCGGGTTTGAGAGTGATAAGACAAGATCCTTTTCAGTGCTATATTTCATTTATATGCTCATCCAACTCGTCTATACAAAACATCAAGAATATGCTAATAAGACTCTGTCAAAAATTTGGCAATAAAGTGGAATTCGAAAATCAGCAGTTTTCTACTTTCCCTAGTGCCGAAAGGCTAGCAAATGCTACTACTAGAGACTTACTTTCATGCGGACTTGGATTCAGAGCAAAATACGTAAGAGATGCAATCAAGGCAGTGAACTCTGGAAAAATAGAGTTTGAGTCGCTAAGGAAAATAGACTACAAATCTGCGCTAGAAACCCTAAAGACAGTACGAGGTATTGGCAACAAAATTGCAGATTGTATACTTTTGTTTTCACTTGACAAGCTTGAATCTTTTCCTATAGATAGATGGACACAGAGAATTTTACAAAAATATTATCCAAATATATTTGACGTTATACATGGAAAATCTCTAACAGAAAAAAAACACAACACTCTACATGAAAAAATTGTAGAACATTTTGGACCCTATGCAGGGTATTCACAACAATTTCTTTTCAAAATGGAAAGGGATCTCAACAAAAAGAAATGGTTGTAAAAACCCTTAATATGGCTACTAATTGCCCGATATTTGGGCCTGTAGCTCAGCTTTGTCGTATATCACATGGGCTAGTAA
>JBARDK010000196.1:0-6490 GCA_049795075.1 Nitrosotalea sp.
AGATAAGGGCATTTACAGGCAGGGAGATGAACGGCAAGGATATTCCTCTTCACATCGCAGTGCCAAAGGAGCTCAAAAAGGAACTAGAGAAAAAACTGTACAAGATGGGACTATACGAGAAATGCAAAAAAGGTTCAGTGAAAATATGGGCATAGTGTACTCTTGGTCAATGAAAGCATCTTTTAGCAAGATTCGTATTTTTGATGGTATAGTTCTAACAAGTTCTATCGTACCTTTATAAAATCAGTAAAATTATAGCCATTTATCATGCAGATTTCAAGCGAGTTCAATCCAAAGAAGGTGGAAGATGAAGTAAAACAGCAATTATCAGGTATCGATTTAGAGAAATTAATTTTCGAGTCTCCAAATAAAATAAAAAAAACTGTATTCATAGAAGGCCCTCCCACCATGAACGGAACCCCCCATGCAGGACACCTTCGCGGTAGAATAATGAAGGATTTGTGGTACAGGTACATGACTCTGCGAGGATACAAGATTGTTTTCAACGCTGGCTGGGACACACAGGGCCTCCCAGTTGAGCTGCAGGCAGAAAAAGAACTTGGCATTTCAGGAAGCAAGTCGCAGGTAATAGAATCTGCCGGAATAGAAAAAATTGTTTTAGAATGCAAAAAAATTGTACACAGTTTCAATGAAAAATGGATAGAGTCTGACAAATTATTGGGAATGTCATTTAACCAAAAAAATGCATACTGGACATACAAGGATGAATACATTGAACGAGAATGGAAGTATCTAAAGAAAGCTCATGAAAATGGAATTCTTTCTGAAGCCTACAAGGTAGTGGCATACTGTCCAAGCTGTCAGACATCGCTGAGTCATTCCGAAGTAAACCAAGGATACGATACAGTTCAGGATCCATCTCTATACTACAAGGTAAAGATGCAAGACGAGGATCTGTATCTTATTGTCTGGACTACAATGCCATTTACACTTGTTACTGATACCATGGTTGGAGTAAATCCAGATGAAGACTATGTCCATGCAAAAGTCGGAGACGAGGTATGGCTTGTAGGCAAAAGCCGCCTAGAAGAATTCATGAAAGAGGCGCGAATTGAAGAGCACACAGTCATCAAGGAAGTAAAGGGCTCCACCCTTGAAGGAAAAAAGTACATCCATCCTCTCTTAGATGAGATTCCAGGACTCAGAGAACGCTCCACTCTCCCCAATTTTCACATTGTAGTATCAGAAGGTTTTGTAGATGTACATACAGGAAGCGGTCTTGTTCACTTGTCACCTGCAAACGGTGAGGAAGACTTTGAGATTGCAACAAAAAGAAAAATACCAATTTTTAACCCAATAAATGACGAGGCAAAATTTACAAAAGATGCCGGAGTCTTTGCAGGCCTTTTTGTAAGAGACGCAGATGACAAGATAGTCATCGCAATCAAGGAAAAAAACGCTCTTGTGCGAATTGGAAAAATAAAGCACCAATACCCATTGTGCTGGAGATCACAGCATAAGCTGCTTTGGCTTGCAAGAAGAGGTTTCTTTTATTTTCTTGACAGGCTTGGAGACAAGGCAGTAAAGGCAGCAGAGAGTGTAGAATATTTTTTTGAGCCTCCAAGAAACAGATTTGTTGAAATCATTAAAGACAAGCACCCTTGGTGTATCTCACGGGAACGCATTTGGGGCTGCCCGTTACCTCTTTGGAACTGCAAAAATTGTGGCAACCAAAAATGGTTCTTCTCAAGAGATGAAATAACAAAGGTTGCATCCGAGCTGCCTGATGGACCAAATTTTGAGATGCACAGACCATGGATAGACAAAGTAGTGATAAACTGTGACAAGTGCAAATCAAAAATGGAAAGAGAGCAGTTTGTTTTGGATACATGGCACAACAGCGGAGCTGCGCCCTATGCATCACTTACCAATGACGACTATCAAGAGTACATCCCCGCCGTATTTCTTACCGAAGGCATAGACCAGACAAGAGGATGGGCGTATACACTTTTGATTGAAAATGTGATATTCAACAATTCCGCGGTTGCCCCATTCAAATCATTTCTCTTTCAAGGACACGTGCTTGATAAAAATGGTAACAAGATGAGTAAGAGCCAAGGCAACGTAATAGACGCAATTGAGCTGTTAAACAAGTACTCGGTAGATTTGATTCGTCTGTATTTCATGTGGAAATCAAGCCCTATAGAGCCTCTCAACTTTAGCACGGATGAGCTTGTCTCAAGACCTTACCAGATTCTCAGTACATTGTATCACTTACATATCTACCTGAAGCAAAATAGCGAGTATGACAAGTATGACAAGACTTTCACCGTACAATGGGCAAAAGACAAGAATCTCCTAAAAGAGCCAGAGATTTGGATATTATCAAAGCTTCAAAAGTTGATCTCATCAGTAATAGAATCTCAAGACAGGTGCAGGTTTCATGAAGCAGCAAGGGCAATAGATGACTTTATCATAAATTCTGTAAGTCAGGTTTACATTCCAATCACTAGAGAAGAGTTGTGGACAGAAGATGAGTCATTAAGAGAAAGAAGACTTGCAATCTATGCAACACTGTATGAGATTTTAAAAACAATTGATGTTCTGATCCATCCAATTTGCCCGTTTACAACGCAGTATCTACACACGACAATGTTTTCTGAAAAAAAGAGCATACTCTTAGAAGACTTTCCTGCCCCCCAACAATCACTAATCAGCGAAAACACCGAAGAATCATTTGACTTGATGAAAGAAGCCGTATCTGTTTCTGCTGCTGCCAGAATGAAAGGAAAATTAAAACGAAGATGGCCATTAAATGAAGCAATCATTTGTGTTGAGCCATTACAGAAACAAAAACTTGAATCTTTGTCAGACTTGCTTGTATCACAACTCAATGTAGAAAAATACAAAATAGTGGAATTGCCAAAATCCGAAGGGCTTGAGCTGCTATCAAACTTAATGAAAGCCGGATTGCCCATAACCCCCAAAGTTGAACTTGAACGAAAGAAGATAGGGCCAAAAGCAAAACAAGACATGGGAAATCTCGTGGCAAAGTTTTCAGAGACTGACCCTGGCGTAATTGTAGAAGGATTATTGAAAAATGGAACGTTTAGCTTTGAACTTGGCAGTACCAAAATTGAGCTAGATAAAGACGATTTTGTGATAGATTTTGCAGAACAGGAAGGCCATGCAATGGCAAGGCATGATTCACTCATAGTGTTCATCAGTACAGCAAGAAATCGCGAAATGATGGCACGTGGTCTGGTTCGAGATATCGCAAGACGGTTGCAGGTACTCAGAAAGGAACGCGGATACAATCCAACCGATGTTCTTGATGCGGCATACATACTAGGTCTTGATGACGATTCCCTTACAATGGTCAACGAAAAGCAATCAGATCTTGCCTTCCTTGTAAGGGCAAAAAGAGTGGAATTTTCAGACAAGGCCAAAAGTTACAAAGATGAAGATCTCGATGGTCAAAAAATCCAAATCTCCATTGAGTAGTGGTTTTATCTATCCAATTAAATAATTAGACAGAGATCAGTTCTCATGCCCAAACAAATAACTCTTGATGGTTGGCTTTTGTCCCACTTTCAAGTATTGTTAAAAAAGGGTTCTTCCCATGTGGCAAGGACAAAGACACCCATTGTACTATATAGAAACAGCATGGAAGAGGAAGGAGAGTCATACCAAGAAACAGTTTGCACGTTGACTGAAGACTATGTAATAGTACAAGTAGTAACATCAGGAGGAAGCATACCTCCAAGTTTCCAGCAACAACTAGTTTTCACAGTAGAAGAGTTTCCAGGGTGGCTTGTGAAAAAAAGCAGGGATCTCTTGCTTTCTTGTGTAGACTTGCTTGAAGAGCAGTTTAGTTGATGCAAAGACCTTACATACAGAATATAAAGACCATAAAAATGAAATCTTTTCATGCGTTTGCTTGAATATCAGGCCAAGTCACTATTTGCAGATTATGGAATTCCAATTCCCCAAGGATTGACATCTACTACTATAGAACAAGGTAGAAAAGATGCTGAAAAACTCGGGTTTCCATTTGTTATCAAAGCCCAGATGGCAGTAGGTGGTAGAGGAAAGGCAGGAGCTATTCAAAAGTGCCACAATGCAGACGAGTTTGAATTAAAGTATCCAGAAATAATGCAAAAAGTAGTCAAGGGCGAGAAAACAAGGGCAATCTTACTTGAAAAAATGGCCGATATCAAAAAAGAACTTTACCTTTCATTGTTTTTGAACAGAAGTAAGAGATGCTATACCGTGATATCTTCGTCAGAAGGTGGTGTAGAGATAGAGTCTGTCAAGAGCCAAATAATACACGAAGTAGGATTGGGAAATGTTGACACTAAAACTGCAGAAGAAATTGGCAAAGAAATGGGGTTAAAGGACAAGGCACTTACACAGTTTGTTGACATACTTCAAAAATTATCCAAAGTTACAGTAGAAAAGGAAGCAGAGTTGGCTGAAATCAACCCTCTTGCAGTGTTAAAGGACGATTCACTTGTTGCACTAGATGGTAAAATGATAATTGATGATAATTCCATGTTCAGACATGACGAGTTACGCAAATTCCAAGAAGTCTCAGAGCTTGAGGAGCGCGCTGAAAAAAGCGGTTTTTCACTAGTTGAGCTTGATGGCAACATTGCCGTAGTAGGCAATGGAGCAGGCCTTGTCATGTCTACATTAGACATGCTATCTGACAATGGAGGAAAGCCAGCGTGTTTTCTTGATGTTGGTGGCGGAGCAACAACTGATACAGTATATGAAGCACTTACTTTGATTAGTAAAATGAAAAAAGTCAGAGGCATACTTGTGAATCTTTATGGAGGCATTGTCAAAACAACAATCGTTGCTACTGCCTTTATCAAAGCGTATGATACCAAGCTAGTTGATGTACCAGTCTTTGCAAGAATGTCAGGTGCAGAGGCAGATAAATCAAAAGAGATGTTGAAGGGTTCCAGAACAAAGATGTTCGATACCATCGAAGAAGCAATAAATGCAGCAGTAATCGAGGTAAATAAAAATGGCTGATCTTTTTGATTTACTAGTTGGCAAGGAAGGAGACAAGGATTACAAGAAAAAGCCTGTGATCGTTCAGGGAATTACTGGAAAATTTGGAGCATTGCACACACAACAAATGTTGGCGTATGGTACAAACATAGTTGCCGGAGTTACTCCGGGAAAAGGTGGACAAAAGTTAGAAGGAGTTCCAATTTATGAAAACATGAAAGATGCCGTAGGTGCAACTGGTGCAAAAATTTCAATAATCTTTGTTCCGGCAAAGTTTTTCCTTAGTGCCGCAGTTGAAGCCCTAGAATCCGGAATCAAGCTATTAATTGCAATTCCAGAACATGTACCGATAAAAGATGCATTGACAGTAGTAGAATTATCAAAAAAGAATGATGCGATTGTGGTTGGACCAAATACCCCCGGAGTAATAATACCTGGAATTATCAAGATTGGAATCATGCCAGCATCCCCATTCAAGCCTGGAAGAATAGCGGTGCTTTCACGAAGTGGCACTCTCATGTATGAAGTATCTAACAATCTCTCACTTGCCAATTTTGGTCAAAGCATATGTTTTGGAATAGGTGGAGATCCCATTAACGGAGCACCCCTGATACAGGCATTTGATACAATTCGAAACGGTGCCAACATAGATGGAGTAGTGGTAGTAGGAGAGATAGGCGGCGATGCCGAAGAGATGCTAGCTCAGCACATTATCGATACCAGGTTTGACAAGCCGGTTGTAGCGTATATTGCAGGACGCGCAGCTCCAAAAGAGAAGAAGATGGGTCATGCAGGGGCCATAATTTATGGAAACTATGGTTCAGCAGAATCAAAAGTATCAATGTATGCCAAGGCAAATGTACCTGTTGCCAAGAGGCCAGCCGAAGTACCAATGCTACTTGCAGGAAAATTAGAAAAGGGTAGAAACAAATAGTAGACAAATAGGATGAAAAATAGTAATGCCAATTACAGATCCGTTAAAAAAACAGATTGCACAAAAGGCAAGACTTTACTTTAAGGTCTGCTTCTCCTGTGGTGCTAAAAATTCAATGTCAGCTACAAGATGTCGTAAATGCCACAATGCTTACCTGCGATTAAAGAACAGAACACTTGGCATAAAGAAGTAATCAATTACTGCCGCAGCCACAATCGTTGCCATCTGATACTATCCTAAACTTGTCATTGGCCTCAAATTTTGATTTCTGGTAATGTGCCATATTGATGACTCTGTCAATTACGGATTGATCAACGCCTTTTACTTTACTGACAAACCAATTTTCTAATTCTGCAACATTGTAAGTATCTCCACTTTCAAGTATTTTTTTGAAGGTTAACTTTACAAGATCGTCATCGTTGTATCCTAAAGATTTAGCATTTGACACCAGACCTTGAAGTTGACTTAACAGCAAAAATGACTCGCTTCTCATAAAGTTTCTTTTCTTTCTTCCAGCCTATAAGAATTTTCAAAAAATGAAACTGTATCATAATTCATTACACTATACCATTC
>JBARDK010000197.1:0-7167 GCA_049795075.1 Nitrosotalea sp.
CGGTTTATTTACAATTTAGTTCTTAAAGGCATTTCTTTAAGGTAGAGGAGGTGCGAGTCTGGTAAGACCCAGATACATCATGAAATAAACTTCAGACCTAGCAGTAAGAAATGTTCATGTTACATTAAGATACGACTTATGTTAGTAGGCCTGTGTAACCAGTTGGGAAGTCTTGCTGAGATGACATCATCAACTATACATAGGTGGATAACAGTCGGCCGATCGAATTAGTTAAATGTAAGATATGAAGATCTCACACATTGCAGCCATTAGATAGCATAGGAAGAAGATATGAAGCTAGTTTCGTTTGAAATTCAGAATTTTAAATGTGTTAGTGAGACTAGATGTTATGTTACACCGAGAATAACCGTTTTAGCTGGTAAGAATGAATCGGGAAAGACAACGATTCTCAATGCAATTGAGCGACTTGATGGCAAAACTAAATTTACTGATGCTGATCTACCCAGCACCCCAGATAATAAAAAGCCCGCAGAGATTAGATTCAATTTTCTACTGGATGAAGAAGAAATAGCATCTTGCATAGAAGGAACAGGAATCGACTCCAAGGATATTTCTAATGAGGTCAATATTAAGATCTCAAATGTGGTTCAAGATTATGAGATAACTGGATTACTCATGGAAAAAATGAAGAAAAATATCATGAAGTCAATAGAAAAAGAACGTGAATTCATTAACACGTCTATCAAATCAATGAAGGAATCTTTTGAAAAGGGTGGTGCAAAACTTAATTTGAAAGAAATTGGAGAGGCTCCGGAATTTAGAGTCGTTTCAGAAAACTCTGGAATGCTACAATCGATGCAGGTTGCTCTAAGCCAAAATCCAGCTACATACCAAGGTAAAATCACTATGCCTATCATACTGGAAAATATCCAGAAGATTCAACCTATAGTACAAGCATACCAGAAAATTGATGCCATAAAAAATAAAATAATTAAGATGATTCCAAATGTTGTACTCTTTGAATCATTTGAAGACAAGCTTCCCTCAGAAGTACCTTATGCAGAAATAGTTGATCAAAACATCCTAAATTCAAAGCATAAACTTGTAAGGGATTTTCTAACATTGCTGGAAGTAGATGTTCAAGGATTAGGCAAGGATGACACTAGATTTAGAGCCAAAATAACAAGTAAAGCTAATAAGATTTCTAGTGAAATTTTTGGTACTCATTGGCATCAAGATCCGATTGAGGTGGAAATTGGATATGATAGTCCTAAAGTAACATTTTTCGTAAAAGACAAAGGTAAAGATCATCCATTTAAACCAGAAGAGCGAAGCAAAGGACTGCAATGGTTTTTAGCATTCTTTGCTAGACTAAAAGCACAAGGCATCATGAAGAACAGCATAATTCTAGTCGATGAGCCAGGTTTGTATCTTCATGCGAAAGCTCAAGAAGATGTTCTCCAAACATTAGAAGAATTAGCAGATGATAATCAGGTTATCTTTACAACACACTCGCCATATCTAATAGATGCTGATAAACTAGGAAGGGTACGCCTAGTGAAAAAAGATGACGCTACTGGGTACACACAAATAGAAAACAATATCAATAAAGGAGGAGATTATGAAACACTTACTCCTCTGATTACTGCGATTGGACTGGATTTAGTTAAGGGACTATCATTTGCAAAAAAATACAACATAGTATTAGAGGGCATTAGTGATTATTACTATATTCAAGCAATGAAACATTATTTAAAAAAGAAAGAGGGGTATGAATTTCCCGATGGCATTGGGTTCATACCATGTGTTGGCCAGAGTAAGGTTGGAGCGGTTACTTCAATTCTAATTGGTTATGGTCTAGATTACAAAATCGTATTAGACAGGAAAGGCACAGCCAAAAATTACAACAAGCTGATAAAGGATGGAATCGATATAGATAAAATTATTCGCGTTGGAGATAATGAAAATCAGTCAATAGAGGATCTCTTCAGTAAAGAAGATTTGCAAAAATACCAGCTTGATTCAGGTCAGGAAGATGGCAAAACCATAATTTCAAAGAGATTTTATCAAGACATAGAAACAGCGAACGACAAGGAATTCACTGAAGAAACTCTGAAGAATTTTAGAAAGCTGCTTGATTCACTTAAGACAGAATTTGACAAGCGGGATTAATTCTACGTGTGAGGGTTTTGGCCTGTTGAGACCCACTACATGCTTGGTTCAATTAGAGACTTGAACGATCATTTGTCAAAAATCTAATAATGTAATCTTCATCAGGCTGCCCATAACAATCAATCAATGTCTGGACAGATTTCCATCCTCCAATTCTAGATACAATTGCATGATTATACTTGGTTCTATTCAGCCAGTAATGAGCCCCAACGTGTCTCAACGCATGAACCTGCATGATATAGAAATATTCTTCCTTGATTCCAGCCAATCGATAAATCTCCTCAAATATTGAAGGCAAGAGATCGTATAGCTTGTTCAACTCCTCTACAGAATCGCCAAAAAGATACTTGCAACCCTCCCTTTTTTCCACATAATCCAAAAAAATCTTTTGATGTGGGTTGTCACTTGGAATACACTTTGTCCATGTCTGCTCTGTCTTGCTCTCATAAACCCTGCACGTAACCCATCCACTCTCATGATGGGTTATGGTATGTGTCTTTACATCAAGCCCTGCCTGTTTTCTGGCACAGGTAAGATAAAGGAACACAAATAGAGCCTGTTCTTTTGATGCATAACCATATTTTTCTCCAAGAAGCCTAACGCATTCGTCTATTTTTTCCCACGATAATTTTACATGAGAATATTTTGCATAGCCTTGTTTTTTGCCTGATAAGACTCCATTGATTTTTGGCGGAATGGATATTCCATTTACTGCACAAAAGTTTCGAATAGGCATGACATAATTATAAAACCTAGAACCGATATCATCAGACGTGGGTCTGCTGCCCCTCGTTGTTGCGTACTTGATCTGTCCTGTTTGCATCGCATGTGCAAAATCCCGCAATGCACTTTCTACGCCTCCATATTGCTTGCCGTTCTTTGCAGACAACAGCTCATGGGGATTTAGGTTCAGAGTGTCACATATTGTTTTGAGCTTGCTTAGGTTAGAACGCCATGTAATTATTGGCTTGCCTCCCTTTCTTGTACGCATATCAGCAACCCATTCAGCTACAGGCTTGTATTTTTTTACGAATCTATCATTATTTACTATTTCATAGACTTTGGAATCCTTGATCTGTTGTGCAATCTTGATGTGTCCTGTACTGGTCTTCTGTACAAGACCTAGCTTTGCAGCTTCGTTTAGGTATCTCCAAATGGTAGATCTGCCTTTTCCTGTGATTTTGGATATCTCAGTTGGTTGATTGCCTTGTAGTGCAAGCTTGACAATCTCGTTTAGAATCGCTTCATGTGGTTTTTTCTTGCCATAAATGCGATTTCTCGATTTTCTTAGAACTTTTTTCTGTGAGATAATTGAAGTCATTTACTATGCTCCAAATACGATAGAGCTAACCCAAACCCGTGCCTCTCTTTCATAAGTAAGGTCAATCTACCTTACCATTTATACTTAATGTTGGCAGTTCTTACAACACAAGGTAAGGGAAACTGACCCATTCTTTATTAGACTCTAGAAAAGATGAACCGTGATTGAAACAAAGTCACAATAAAAGTGAGATTCAGGATAAAATTGTAAAAATCTTATATAAAAATAGAGAAGAGAAAAAGACAACTAGGTTTACGGAGTTAAGAAATGAACTGGGTATTTCAAAGCCTGTACTAAGTTATCATCTTGGCATTTTGAAAGATGAAGATATCATCGAGTTTACGCAAGAAGGTCGAGAAAAACATTATCGACTAAACGAAAAAGGTCCAAAGACGCTTGAAATGAAGATCAAAGATCTGTATCTTTCATACACGATACATCATGACATGGTAAGCCCTGATCCAGATGACAAACCTAGTGATTTGTTAAATTGGCTCTCATCCATATTAGGTTCCATCTACCTATTCTTCATGCTCAAAAGCATAGAGACGGGCAGAGACTGGGTTAAAAACATCAAGCTAGACGATTTCGAGTATATTTTGCTAGAGAACCTTGTTGCTCACATTACAGAAGAATATGATTCTCCAATTAATTGGGTAGACCTTGAATCAGCGAAAGATCGTAATGAAGTCTATGCTAAAATAAAAAAAATAACTTCGAAAAGGATTCATCAAGAAAAATTGAAAGAATTGATAGCTGGGTTAAGAGATGTATTTCCAGATCCAATGTCGGTTATTGATGAAAAAAATAAAGAACGTCGAATTTAATAGAATAACTTAGCTCCAAATCGATACTAGTTAAAAAATCGTTATTTTTGATATCGATTCCACCTGATATCCTTTTTGATTGTTCACGAAAGAATGATTCCAACTAGGCACGAAAGGGCTTGATAGTAGATGATATTAACTCGATACTGGAAAATTCCAGTCGATACCAAAGTTTTCGCGAACGAAAGAGGAAGATATGGAATTTGTGAATCTGCGAGTGTGTAATTTCACTTCATAGCTTTTGTTTATGCTAAATTATAGAATCATTCGTGCATGAATCATAGAGTCATACTACGCATGAATCATAGAGTCATACTACGCATGAATCACATAATTATAGAGTTGCTTTCACACTCGAGAGGATGCAATTACGCCAATTTCACACAAAAGTCGTGCGTGAAATTGGGCAAATCCATGAAAGTCATCTATAATTTGTCATAACATTAGGGGTCATGGAATAGCTCAACCCTCATGCGTGAAAGATATTATGAAATTTTGTGAATTCTAGTATGGACTACGAACTACTAGTATACACTCGTTATGGAACAGTGTTTGTGCCATAATAGACACAAAACGTCAAAAAAACGCGTTGTTAGATTTTTGTTGCAGAGATTATGGTGACTGGATTTCTAGCAAGCATCATAGTACCAGTAGATGTCTTGCGGCTCTTGGATATTGTAACTTGTGTAATGTCAACAGATGAAAACTTGAGTTTTTCTATAGCTAAAAGCACAGAATAAAGGGTCTCAATCAAAATTGTTCCTATTACTATTCTCCCTCCTTGCTTGAGCTTGCCTTCACAAAGTTTTAGTATCTCAGATGTTTCGCCCCCTGTTCCCCCGATAAATATGGCATCAGCTACAGGAAGTTCTGGAATCTTTTCTAACGCATTTCCTAAAATGACTGTAACGTTTGAGATCCCAAACTTGGACAGATTTTTCTTGGTAAGTTCTACTGCTTTTGGATCAAAATCGATCGCAAAGACTTTTCCTGATGTACCTATTTGATGGGCAGCTTCTATTGATACAGACCCGCTTCCGCATCCAATGTCATATACAGTTTGGCCTTCGTCGAGTCTGCCTTTACTGATTTGGATTGCTCGTACCTCTTCTTTTGTAATTGGTACCTCTTCTGTTCGCTCAAATAGTTCGTCTGGAATGCCAGGTGTCCTATATTTCCACATCTAGTCTGAATGAGATTTTATTTTATATTTAGAACTACCTAATGCACTGTTCCAATGCTAATAACTGGATTGATTATTGTATTTACCAGAATCCAGCTAACCAAAAACATCAAAAAATAGCTTCCAATACCAGTCATGATAAGTTTTCTCTTATCAGACAACGGCAGTGGAACTCTTAGTGCCTTTGCTATTCCATATGATATAATGAATAACACAATTACAATTCCCAATCCTGTATATGCTCTTTCGTGAGCATGCAACATAGTACTTCCAATTATGGCAGAAATAGTTCCAGCTAGTATACCCAGACCAACACGTAGCCAAAATACCTTGTCAAGGCCACGCTTTATCCTAGATTCGTCAGTATCCATAGCGCGCGGTTCCTCAGGAGGCATGTCCTTTGTAGTGTTATCATTTGGCTCTGGTTTCTTATCGTTGTCTTTGCCCTTTGGATGTCTTACCAAGTAAATTTTCAAACTCACTCAGTTAAATCCTGTTTAAAACGTTTGGTTAAACCCTAATAGCAAAGAGTATAATTTTGGAGCGATAACGATTCATTATGACGCTTGCAGGAATTGAACTATCTTATCTGGTAAACGAGATATCCAGTAAGACAAAGGATTACTATGTCAGCAATATTTACGGTATAACTCGCAATAGCCTTCTCTTCAAGTTGCATCATCCCGAAAAACCAGATCTTTTGCTCATGTTTTCCACATTTGGATTTTGGATTACCAATGTAAAGATAAGTCAGATGGAGGAGAACAGGCTGGTAAAGAGGCTCAGAAATGATCTTCTTCGCTCCAGAATTATTAACGTTGAGCAAATTGGTAGTGAGAGAATAGTACAAGTCACGTTTAGCGGTTTCAACCAAGAATTTGTTCTGATTGGGGAATTTTTTGGGGATGGCAATATACTTTTGTGCAATAAAGAGATGAAGATCTTATCGCTTCTTCATTCAATTGATGTAAGACATAGAAAGCTAGGGGTTGGTCGAACATATGTAGCTCCACCATCAAGTGGATCAGATATTTTTAAAGTGACACAAAAAGATCTAGAAGAGATAAGATCTGCATCTACTGTAGCAGTCAGGTGGATTGGCAGGACTCTAGGATTACCCTCCAAATATGCCGAGGAGATAATGAATAGATCCGATGTAGACGGCCAGAGATTGGGAAATACATTGTCTAGCGAAGAAGTTGCCAGGATATATCAGATAACAAGAGAGATAATTGAAAAAGTTGTCAATGGAGAACATGATCCATGCATTGTTCGCGATGACAAGGGAGCAGATGTATATCCCATACCGCTTGGAGACGTTTCACAAAAAAATGTCAGCCAAGTATCTAGTTTTATGGAAGGATTGGATTCACTGTTTTCTGAAAATCTTCTAGAGCAGGGAAAGACATCACAAACTGATACCGTAAGCCAAAAGATAATTGAGATGGAGCATAAACTTGAGGAACAAAACAAGGCAATCTTACTAGTTAAGCAAAGAGCTGAATCAATATCCAAAGTTGCCAAAGCTCTCTTTGGTTTGGCATCAATTGGAGTTACATCCATCGAGGATTCAAGAGTTCCATTACTATTGCAAGAACACCATTCCTCGCTGATAAGAGAGAGTGGCATACTAATGATAAATGTCGAGGAAGACAAAGTAAAGATTAACCCACAATCATCAATTCAAGCCATAGCTTCTATCT
>JBARDK010000198.1:0-7528 GCA_049795075.1 Nitrosotalea sp.
GAATTCTACTTGTTTGGTGATAAAGACAACTGTATTGCTTTGACATTGGAGGATTTTAAATACAAAGAAGTCATTGTAGATAATAAGGTAGAGATTGTAGCAAGGATCAGAAAAGCACTATCCTACTTGTAGTAGAAAAGTAACATCATGATTGACAAAATTCATCTAGGTAGAATCAGAACAAATGCTAAAAGCCTGTGTAGCGGTACACTATTGCATGGAAAAATTCAGTTACTACATATGTGGGAAAGGAATTTGCTTTGAATTTTAAAATTTACGTTATAGCAGAAATAGCCAGCATATGTCTTCTTGTGTGGTTTGGTTCTACCCTTGTCAGAATTTCAGAACTAGAAGAAACCCCCATTGTCTCTGATACGATAGACTTTACAAATGCTGACTCTGGAGTACAAAATTCTTTTTTGACAGTAGATGTTGCCCAAAATGACAAGTTTGTAAAACTCCAGATTACTCAGGGAAATCCAAGTGTCACACTGTGTCCCGTGGGAGATAATGTCAATACAGACTGTGCGCAGACTGACACTGATGTAATAGACCTGAAAGGAATTGATACGACAGACTCTACTGTGTGGATAGTGCAACCAGGCAGCTATACTCTGGATATTTCAGATAGTCAGAACGAAGCTGTGAGCTATAACATGTCAGTTCTTCATCAACCTGGAGAAAATACTCTGCTAAGAATTGCTGTGGAAGCAGCTATCTGTGGTGTGGCAAGTATTGGGTTTGGATGGGTAATCCTAAAAGAAAGAAAAAGAAGAAGATTGCAAGGGTTATAGAAAAGTCTTGGACCAACCATCGTAAACAACTAGTAATGCGGAATATTATTAATTTCAAATCCAATAATACAAAATATTGTAAAATATCATATGCGGTTCACGATGATGCATTCTACCAAATTAATGTGAGATTTCTGACTTGTTTTGATGAAAAACTAGCAAGTTCTAATTAAAGTGTAAATATCACGGTATCCTATTTATGATATGGTTAACCTAGGTACAGCAAAATTAGCTGGAATCACTATGGTGGTCGGTATACTTGCTATTGCAGGTACCAACTTAGCCTTTGCACAACAACCACCCACAAATTGTGGAGCACAAGCCTACGCATACATTGCGTGCGGACCTCCACTAGGTATAGCACAACTTTATGGAGCAATTATAGTTGCAGGTGTAGTTGCTTTTGCTATAGCATGGGGAGTCGCTGGGCGCCAATACCATACAATCCCATAACGCTTAGACTCAACCTGATGGAGTCAATGTCTAGTGTAAATTGTAATTTATAACAGACGACTTTTGACAAGGAGAATTTCGTGACCGTGAAAAGGTAGTAAGGGGATTGAAAAAGAAGGATTCTCCGCTATTGAAAGGGTATCAGTTGTATCACAACTATGTAAGACCTCATATGGGCTTGGATGGAAAGACACCTGCCGAAGTCTGTGGAATAAACATTGAAGGTAAAAATAAGTGGATGACAATAATTCAAAATGCCAAAAAACCTAAGGATAGATAAGGCCAAAAATCCCTGCCCAAGCAAGTATTATGAATGCCATAATTTGAAATCCAAAACCTACTATTTCTCTTTTCAACTCCTTCATTTTTTTACGAGCAGTAATAGAGGCTTCTTCTCTAACTTCATAGATCAATCCTTTTTTCAGTCTGAAATAACGAATCATCTTACTCCAAAAGACTAAACATGTTCCGACTATACCCAATAAACTACCCACTAGGATTTGAGCAATACTAGACCAAATCAACATAATTTTATGAATTTTTTTTGATATATCCTTTTCCTACCAACCGAGAGGTAACACGGATAACAACAACCGAAGAGGTAAAAGAACCCTCAAACAGGCTCTGTTCTGTTCATGGGACATAGTTTTACTTGTTTTTTGTCGGGACATATTTTGAAATTAATACCTGTTTTCCTCAGCAACTAAATTCGTGATTTTAAGCATATCCAAACTACATTTTTCTGCCATTTGCATTATACTATACATCTTTTTTTCGGTTAATTTTTTCTGTTTAGACACACTTCTATTGTGTAAAACAAGATATGTTTCATTATTACTCATGTGATTAATTTCAAAATATCTGTTTAAATGAGCAAGATCATTTCTCCATTTTTTTATTTGACCAATTGTACTAAAAATATTAGGGTATTTTTGCAAAATTTCTGGGTAATTACATTCTAAAATTAGCTTTGCCAAAGGTATTTTTTTATCGAGACTAATATTATCAAAATAATTCGAGAATTTTATAACATTAGATCTCTTTTTATCTATTGACATACAAATTATGTCTTTAAGACGTTCTTCAATTGTTATGGTATGAGTCATAATTTGGAAGGCAAACATTTTTGATAGATCTCGTATTCTATCTTCCCATTCAACCAAATACTTTCAACGTACTTTATGTGCATTTTGAATTAAGGTTTTCCATTTGTCTTTTCCTTGTACCGTAATTCCACAAGCTTCACTCGGTGTCTTACCTTCTAGCCCTTGATGGGGTCGGATATAGTTATGAAATATTTGATAACCATCAATTAATGGTGAATCGTCTTTTTTCAATCCCCTAACTACCTTCTCTCTATCTCTGAACTCTCCATTCATACGTTCCATCTTGTTGTTATTCATATCTCCACTCATGCGAATATGCTTGATATGTACTGGTCGTGGATTCTTTTGTACGAAAAATTCCTTCCTAAACGCCTCATCGTAGGAAGGCAATCCATCAGTTATCATTACTTTAGGACTTGTCTTTGTTACCTGTTTTGCTTCCCTGAATAGACCGCTAGCGTCATGACCTTCCTTCTTGTCTGATACTTCCTTTGCTATCCAATAGCGTGTCTCATCATCCATAAGAGCAAACAAGTATTTCTTATCGCCTTTGACCTTTACCCATACTTCATCTGCTCTCCAAGTATCTCCTACGTTTGGAACTATCTTTTCGAGATACTTTTCCATTAATCCAATGTATTTCTTGATCCAACCATAGACGGTACTATGAGCAACATTCACGCCTTGCAATTTTAAGAACTGTTGAACGCTTCTTAGTGATTCGCCTGTAAAGTATAGTTGCATGGCTGAGGTTATCACTTTAGGATTGACTTTCATCTTTTCAAATCCTAGATTAAAGCTAAATCTGTTCTTACAATCCTTACAAGTGTATCTTTGAAGATCGTAATTCTTGTTGTGTCTGATTCCATGCTTTACTATGTTGATTGATTGACATTGTGGACACTTGTCACAAGCTACCTCTTGTATGATTACTTCGTTCTTCTTTCTTACTTCGTTTCTAATCTTGATTGAAAACTCTACTGCATGAATATGCTTACAGCAAATCTTTCTGTAGGTATGGTCTGGACAAGTACAGATCCAACCTGTTTCTGTACTGATAACATCATACTCTCTTTTGGTAGTCTGTGATTTTACGTGATAAGTGTAATCGTTAATCCGAAGAATTTGCTGATTGGGATTAAGGGCTATTTCCTTTCCGCTTTCTTCTCTATTGCATTTATTTTTGTGTTCCATTGTATACCTAATGGTATACACATAGCAATTAATAAATATACCGATTGGTATCTATAACTATATGCCAATGAAGAAAATAATGTTAGCAATACCTGATGAGATGGTAAAAGTATTGGAAAAGGAACGAAAAGAGAGGTTGCTTGATAGTGTACCTGAAACGATCAGGGTTATCTTAAGCGAGTATTTGAGAAAGAAATAATCAAAATTCTGTTTGATTACTCCAAAGAGATTCTTCATAATTAGACATGTTAGAGTTAAATTCTTCCAATATTGGTTTGTATTTTTTATGATTATCCATGTTAAACCAACTCGAACAACTAATACATGCCCCTAAAATTGGTTCACCTACTAATGATTCATCAAACTCTTTGAACTGTTTGTTAAAATATGACACACCTATCGAATAGATTGTATGATAGGAACTATGTATAGAAGAAACTTCTTGCATTATATTATAACCATTTTCGTACAGGAAATTTTTTAGTTGTTCGAGTTGATTTTTGTCTTTACCTCTAGCAAACCAATTATTAGAAAAACCTAATTGAAATTCATTATTTTTTTCAACTAAATAAAAATTACAATTAATAGAACTTGGAAATACATATTCAGGAATATTCTTTATAACAGATTCAAATGGATCATTACGTTTTATTCCAATAGCTGATTGGAGAGCCTCGAAATTAAGCCAGTTGGTATGATCATTATTTTTGGAGTTATACTCTTGTAACTTTCTATCAAATTCTGCTATTTGTTTTAAAACTTCTTTTTTTCTTTTTTCTATATCGTTTATTCCGCCAACTGATACCTTATACATTGCGTATAAAGTAGCGTATTCTTGAGAGATAAGATCAATTGTCCTAAAATGTTGTAAAATCATTCGTTTTTTATCATTAGTTTTTCTTAATGCTTCGAAATAGTTTTTTTCTTTTGTTATTGATAATAGATTGCTCGTGACCGTTTCGAATATGTCTTGTTTTAGATGATTGTGATAATCCTCTCGTTTTTCTGGAAGTATGGGCGATGCTGATTTTTCAACTAAATTTTGTTTGTCTGATTTAGATCTGAAGAGATACACTAATGCACCTGAAAAGGCAAATAAGGACACACTTAGAAACACATCAATTAACTCGGGCATTGTTATTATCCCGTTAATAACGGCAATTCCTATGATAGAGGGTATAGATACAACAGTAATTTTTGCCCATCCACGTTCCGAAGGCATTTTCATTTCTTAGGTTCGACAGCTTCCGTTTTCTAATAAATTGATCATGGTATTCTAGGCATGATTTTAACCATGTCCCGACCAAAACACGAGAAACTATGTCCCATGAATCGAACAGAACCCTCAAACAGGTTCTGTACAAACAACGGCACATAAGCTAACTTTTTTACACTGGCAAGTTAGAGGGTCAAATCATTGACCAAATCAAGTTGTAAAGAAACGGTTGGTTTTCTGACCCCAAAAAGTGGTTGTAAAGTTACGGTTGATTAGTTGTCATCCTTCTCTAAACTGTTCTTTTAGAAGTGGTATTGTGGTAACCCATAGAGGTTTAATGCTGGGTTTATCTGAGTATTCAATTTGGTATTTTGTGCGATTTCCTTTCCAATTTGTCAAAAAGTTGTTATATGCTATTAGAAAATCATCGAAGAACTTTGAATATGTATTATAGAGATAACTAAAGAGTTCCTTCATCAGTTTTTTATCAATAAACTTATCTCGTATACCTATACATACTTCAGACCAAAAATACAACATCATTGATAGATTCTGATATGGATTCAATTCATTTTTCTCGGTTTTCATTATTCTGTGAGGTCTACCAATATCTAAGAACCACAAGATAATATCTTCGTCATCCTCGACTGATTTTCCCCAGTTTCTGCTTGTTGTATAAACGGATGAACGAATATGTCGAAAATCAATATCTTGGTATCTTTTATACAAATCCCAAGCTGATTTTCTTCGGCGTTCCCTTATTCCAAAATGTCTTACTAATACTGTACCTATTAAAGCACCACCTATAGCACCTACGACAGGATTAAGAATGAATGTAAGATCTATCAAGAAATTCTACTGAGAGAATCATATTAAAAAAGTTTAGGAAGATAGTTTCAACCAGCAACTATCTTTACCATTGGACAACCAACTGAAACCACTCAGTTTTAAGATGTCGTTAATCTCTCTCCAAGTCTGCTTTTCCATCCAGCCCTTGCAGGTAATCTTGATGGAATCCTTCTCGTTTACTATGGTGACTTTCTCTATTCTCTTTCCTAGTTGGATTGCAAAATTACCCTTGGATTCTACAGATTTCGTTATCAGATCCTTTATCTTGTCATGTCCAAGTTCTAGGTCGATTCCCGATGTCTCGGCTGGTGTTGCATTGTCTAGTCCCGTATGTGACCTGACAAAGTTGTGATATGTCATGTAATTGTCTGCAAACCTTTGTGCAGATTCATCATTTCCAAGACCACGCTTTGCCTTTAGTTTCTCTCGTATCTCGTTGTGGTATCTCTCTATTGGTCTGTTCTGAAATCCATCCTTGATTGCGTTTGTCTTGATGTGTGCTACTTTTCGAGAATCAAACTCTTTTCGTATTGCCTGCTCATAGGTTCTAAGGGAATCTGTAATCACATAGTTTGGCTGTGAGATTTCCTTTCCTTTTGCAATGATTACTCGTGCATCTGCAATCTCACGCCTCTTTGAGATTTGTGTCGCAATTACGAATCGAGTCTTGGGATCGATTGCAGTCCAAAGCCAGTCATAGAATCCCTTGCCTTTCATCTTCTGGGTGTCTTTTACGTTTATCATTGCTTCATCAAGCGACCATACATCGCCTAGTTCTGGCATCTGTGAGTCTGTGTATTCTCTTATCAACCCCATGTACTTTTTCACCCAATCCTCTACTGTCTTGTGCGACATCTCAATGTCGTGGGTTGCCTTGATGTGTCTTGCAATGTTTCTCAATGACATGCCAGACATGCTAAGGTTGATGCACTCGGTAATGATTTGAGGACTGAACCTCATGCTTGCAAATCCACTATCATTTAGGGTGAACTTGTGGTTACATTGCATACAGTCATAGCGTTGTCTCTTTACGTTGCCTTTTACGATTCTATATCCATGCTTTCTGTATGTTGTTGACTGACACTTTGGGCAGACCTTTGGAAGATCTATTTTTTCTATCTTCTTTTCATTCTGTACTGTATTTTGTAGCATGATGCAAGATAGAATGTGCTTGCATCGCTTGTCGTCCTTGCCTTTTCGTAGATTGAAGTTAAAGTCAGGACACTCACAAGTCCAGACATCCGCATCGGGTGTCTTTCTCACGCTGTATGATCTGTCTGAGGTCTGCGATTCTACCCTGTAATGGTTCTTGCCTAGTTTTGTGATGTGGCTTCCTTTGGAGAGGATTTGTATTCCTTTTTCGTTTCTTGGGTTTTCTGTCATCATGTATTCATATTAACAGTACTGTTATTTATTACTTACGTTAACAGTACTGTTATTAACAGATCGGTTAATTTTAAATACTTGAACTAATGTGACTATGTGTATTGCGTTATTCAAAAAATGCCAAAGAGTTCAACGTTAGTTTGAGTAAAAGCACAAATGCTGATGGTTCAGTGAGTTTGATTTGTAGAGTACCTAAAGCAATAGTCAAGTTTTTGGGAGAACCATCAGGTTTAAAATTTGTTATAACATCTAGCAAAAAAGTAATTGTAGAGGCAGCGGACAAGAAAAAGGCAGGATCAGGGTGAAGGGATAATAACTCGTCTAAAAACTGAATCAATGGAAGATTTGACAAAGAACGGATATGTCAGAGATTTTATCACTGGTAGACTTCTCAAATATACCAAGGAAGAGGCAGTAAGGCAAGCCATAGAAAAAATGTTAGTTGAAAATTATGGCTATTCAAAAGATCAAATGGATATTGAATTTAAAATTCAACGTGGATCAAGCAAAGGTAAGAATGCAGAAAGAGC
>JBARDK010000199.1:0-4274 GCA_049795075.1 Nitrosotalea sp.
CCAAAGATCCTAGCTGGTTCCACTACACAATTCAACTTCAAGGTTCTGGATCCATATGCCATGAACATAACAGTGAGTCCAATTTCTTATGATTTTTCAGTACTTGAAGGAGAAAATGGAGCGATATACCACCAAATAGGAAAAACAACTGATTCAAGCTACGGAGACAACATCAATGTTGCATTTCCATCTAATTATACAGGATCAATTACAATAGCATTTGAGGATCTAAATGGAAGTAGTTTCTCAGCTACAGAATTTCCAGCTACAGTCAACAGCCAGAATATGGCAACTAGCCAATCTACAGTACCAGAGTTTCCATTAACTACATTTGTGGTACTTGGGGCCATGCTTGGATTAGTGGTATCACTTTCAAAGATGAGTTTGTTCAAATCAAAGCAGATTTGATTTATCCTTTCATACCATATCCAACTAGTACTGAATAGCATCCAAGACCACAATCTTCGCAAATAGGTTTCATGGATTTGTCCTCAGCACTGCCAATACAGCAAGGCCTTTTTTCTCTTCCCAGGTGGTCTACGGAGAGTATAGCCCACGTAGGACAATCTACTGGTGTTGTTCCCCTTCCGCCCCAATTCTTTTTCATTAGTTCAAGCTGACTATTTGGATTTATTATATAATCAGGATATTTTTCTCTCATTGCCATTATTTCATCAACAACCCGCGTTCTTTCTTCTCCAAATGGAAACCACAAAGGATCATTTTTCATAAATGGAGTATGGAATTGAAATCCAATTTTATTTGAATAATTGCGCCATTCTTCTATGACATCCTTTACAGTCTTGTAGTTAAGTGAGTTTATAGTCATTGTAATCCACATGTCCTTGTAAGCCAATTTACCATTTTTTTCTACATAATCAATAACGTTATTTCTTGTTTTATCCCATGCCCCGTTACCACGAATCTTGTCGTGAATGTCTTTTGTTCCATCTATTGATATCCAATAGAAATACAGATTATCATATTTCTTCAGCGGGATTGTCCCATTTGACACTATACAGATTCGTTTTGGGAATTCTTTTATGAATAATTCAATTACATCTGGTCTCATAGTTGGCTCACCTCCAACAAGTGTAATTATGAAAACATGGTTTTTCTTAAATTTCTCATCTATTACCTTTTTCCATTGCTCTACAGTTAGCTCTTCGTTTTCTTTTCTATTGAGCCACCAATAACAATGTGTACAGTGAAGATTGCACACGTTGATTATATCTGCCGAGCCATACACTGGACTGCGTTTGTTAAATAACTTGTATCCGGCAAATTTACTAAATATGTGCACATAACTTGGAGCCTCTTGAATTATCTGTCTTACTCCCCTTCCCATTATTTCCATTATATTCTAAATACACTGCAGAGCCTTATAAGATATTTTTATTTTTTAATTACAATGTTTTAGAAATCTTGCGATGACTGTCTTTGTAAGATCTGTGCACAGATTCAGTTAGCGCATATCAGTGTAGTAGTGCATCGGATTTTATCAAGACTACGAATTCTTGTAGTTATGGTTTGCTTAATCTCGTCAACTTTTGCAGATTCAATCTTGACGAGTACGTCATAGTTACCAAATACGCCTGTGACCTCCTTAACGCACTCTATTGGCTTTAATTTGTCTATGACTGAACTTTCTGACCCCATCTCACAGTTAATCATCACATAGGCAGTTTCCAACCCATGATATTACGCGATTATGGTATATGAGATTTACATGTAATCAGAGATCATAAAAATAAAAAAAGGTAGGAGTTACTGTGCCCCAATTAAGAAAATGACATTGACAGTTGTTGTTATGTCTTGATCTGATGCAAGTATTGGTGTCTGTGCCATCATAGGCGCAGCATTCATTGCTGTCATACCATAGGCTTGAACTGGCTGAGGCATATTGAACTCAGATAGGTTCACCGTTTTTACACCAATGATTTTCTGTCCAAGCGGAGCTAGTGCCTTTTCAGCTTTTGATTGTGCGTCCAAGACTGCCTGGCTGATTAGATCGTTTTGAACACTCTGTTGTTTTGCCGGTGAAAGTGAGAACGATACACTATCCACCCTATTTACCCCTGTTCCAACTGCTACATCAAGTATCTTCCCTGCAAGACTTAGTTTGGTTGTTTTAATGAGTAATGTATCAGAAACCTGGTATCCAACAAGCTCATTTTTGTATTCGTTGTATGGAGGATATGGACCTGTCTGATTATAGACTGGATCTATGGTAAAGCTGTTAGTGCCGGTTTCATTGTTGGCAATACCTAGATTTTGTATTGCTGTAATTGTGGCATTCATTGCTTGAGCATTTTCACTCATTGCTTCTTGTGCTGTTTTTGCTTGTGTGTCAACACCTAGCTGTATGTTAACAAGATCCGGAGAGACTGATGAGGTGGCAGTTCCAGTCACAGAAGTAGTGTTTTGTTGCGGTGGGAAATAATACGGTGCTTGTTGCGCGTATGCTTTATTGTTAGAGGTTTGCATGTCAGTGAAGACTGTTGTAGATACAATTGCAATTACGGCAAGTGCAGCCAGAATTATTGTGGTTTTATTTGTCATTAGTATTGTATTAAATATCAGCTCTTATAGGCTTTGATTAAATTTCACTTTAACTTAATTTTATATGAGAAAATCACGTTAAGCTGACATATGTTTGAAATTTTTTATTTTTAATCTTATATCGAAAAATTAATGAGTTGTTTTGATTTTTTTATTTTTTAATCTTCTAGCTAGTTTTATTCCAAAAAACACGGCACAGAACATTGCAACTCCTCCCAGCAATGCAAACATTACCATTATTTGATCTCCTGAAAGGATAGACTGTTCCATATGAGGTGGAACTGTAGGAATTGATGGAGCTGCGTTGATTGCCCCATGCATTGGAGCGGCCGCTTGAGGTGCAATCCTTACAGACATTTCAGGAGCATATGTAGACTCTTGTGCGGGAGCTTGATTTTTTTCAAACATGTAGATTCCTGATGTACCTATGACAAAAGCTGACACGCTTGTCATATAGTATCGCAGTTTCATCAACACAGTATCTTTCTTTGAAATTGGCACTGTATTGTCAGATGGACTGTCAGGAGGTATTATCACAAGCGCAGTTTTCACTGGTCCATAGTATTTCATTTGTTTATTTTTTTGGCTCATCTCAACTTTGTCCACTTTGATAAGACCTACGCTCAAAAGTCGATTTATGTGCCAGTTGACAAGAGGTAATGAAATCTCTAGTGTCTTTGCTAGTTCGTTTGAGCTTGTGACACCTTGAGATATTTTGCCAAAGATTGCTCGACCCGTATCATTTGCCAATTCTTCGCCTATTATCTTGATTCGCTCATCGTCTGTACTAATTACTTCAATGTATTCTTCAGGTTTGACCGAGAGATCTGATTCTTTATCAGTATTGTCGGGCATATTTCTTCTTCTACAATCCCTTTAAAATGCCTTGGCGATATGCTTCACTAATTAATTGTACACAATTTTTATAATTTTCAATGATTTCATCAGTTAGCCCAATTCAGAATCGATCTTGTAATTATATGATAAAGTATCATGATTTAAGACAACAGTCCAATTTGGAATCAGAAAATACAGTATTCTTCCATAGTTTTTTAGTATTTTATCAATAAACACAAAACGTGGTCAGTAATCACGGAGTAGAAAAGGTACTGGTGGGTTTGGCCATAGAACATACTCTTTTGCAAATTAGTAAACCTATTTTTGATAAGGTTGAAAAGCAGTTTAGTGAAAAATACCAGTGTTCCATAATAGACGGTTACGAACATCCCCAATACCTAAATGAGATCTTAAAAGCAGTTTTTGGCGAGTCCTATTCAGATATAACCAAATCTATTGAAGAGTTCCTCAAAGAGTTCAGATATGAACATTCCATAAATACATTCATCGAAAAAATAAAGCAGTAGTCAGATTCAAAAATCTAAATGTATGCCCAATCACAAGCAAAACTGTCATGACAATTCTACCTGTCAGACATGCTCCACTTTTCTTCTTGATTCATCTTTAATATTTTTTCAATTGGAATGTCACCGTGGTCTTTGCTTAGATGCATCGTATATTCAAGAAGGCCAGTGAATCTTTGCTTGCAGATAGGGCAGTCTTTCTCAAATCCAGTCATTGTCGTTTTAAAATTAGGAATTTTTCTATTTTAATGTATGCCAGATTATCGTCCATAATTTCCGAAACTCTCCTTCCATGACAATTTCATCCTAATTACTTTCATTTTTACTTAAAGATAACAACTAGGCAAGAAA
>JBARDK010000200.1:0-6850 GCA_049795075.1 Nitrosotalea sp.
ATGCCAGCGCCGTTGCCACCCAAGCTTCCATGTCCTGCATCATTTAGTATTCCACCACTGGCAACGATTATTGTTCCCTCGTTTGTGATTGTCGCACAATCTTCGCCAAAGAAATTACAGTCGTTGTAAAAAGTAAAGGTATTACTGGAATCGCCAGTAATGTACAAGGTGGTGCCAGGATCTATTATCAGCTCATTACTGAAACCAAGATTTCCGGATGTAATGAGTTGGTTTGCAAATGTACCTGGAGAAAGGGTGCATGTGTTCGTACTTTGATCCCAATGCCCAAATGCTGGAACAAAAAATGCGGAGCAGGAAGTAACATCAAGATGAAAAGGAGGACTAGAGGCATTGGCGGGAGCAACAGACCCAGACGAAAAGATTACTGCAACAAGTATTGATGAAATTAGCATGGCTGGACTTCCTGCAATCTCTCTAGCCTTGCGTCCAGTAAGAGAGGAATGGATACGGTCAAGTTGCTTTGGTCTTGCAATCATGATTTTCCCCCGATATTAACCTGTAACAAAGTAACAGATTATTGTCCTATAAAAGAATGATCAGTATAGAATGTGGTTTCACTTTGAAATTATGAGATTTTGAATCTATGTTTTGCAGCGATTTGCAATATTTTGCGAATTGTGTTTTGATCTGAATTCCGCGTCAATCACCCCGAATCTGACAGAGACTTCCATTCTAGAATTCAAAACATGCAATATGGAACATAGTAAATGCAACTTCAAAAAATAAAAAATTAGGATAGTCTAGAGTTTTGGTGCAAGTCTTAATCCAGTTTTAGCAGAAACTGCAATTATGGATACGATTGCAATTGCAAGTACTAGAGATGCAATTGGACCAAACTCCGGAACTGCGCTACCGCCGAACTGTATTTGTGCAATACCTTGTTCATCTGCAGTTACCATTGAAGCAGGCAATGGCACATACAATAGTGTCGAAGAATAATTTTGCCCATCATGGATTATCCAGTTTAGGAAGTTTATCACTTCTTGTGACTTGCCCTGTGTCTCTCCGCTTACTTGACTTAGGTCCTTGTAGACCATTACATAAGTCAAAGTGGATATTGGATAGGAATTACTGCCAGGTTGATTTACTATTGATACTTTACTCCAATCTCCATCAGCTGCTGGGAGATTTGTTGATGCTGCAGCTGCGTCAGCAGCTACTGAATCTATGGTAGGTTCAACAAACGCATTTCCATCAGCATTTTGTACAAATGCATATGTCATGTTGTTTTGGTACGCGTATGCAAGCTCCACATATCCACATGCATATGGCGTAGTCTTTATGATATTGGCTACACCTGCATTTCCTGGGGCACCAGTGCCTACTGGCCATGGCACTACCTTTCCTTGGCCTACAACTGTCTGCCATTGAGGGTAGACTTTGGACAGATAGTCTGTAAATGCATAGGTTGTTCCTGATCCATCTGCACGATGAACTATTTCGATCTTCTGAGCTGGAAGATTGGCTCCAGAATTCAGATTTGCAATAGCAGGATCGTTCCACATGGTGATATTGCCCATGAAGATCTCGGCAATTACAGGACCTGTCAGTTTGAGTCCCTTGTCTATTCCAGGAAGGTTGTAGGATATCGTTATTCCGCCAATTGAGTCTGGAATGGTCAACACTCCTTGTGCCTTTGCTTGGTCAGATGGCTGTAATGGAGCATCAGATGCTGCAAAGTCTACAGTCTTTTGTTCCAAGAGCTTGATACCTGCTCCACTGCCAATGGATTGATAGTTTAGATGTATGTTGGAATACAAATTGTTGTATTGCACTCGCCATGTATCCATTAGTGGAAATACAAAGGTTGATCCAGCTCCTGTAATTGTATATGACTGGCTGGTTTGCGCACTTGCGTGTAGCATGGTTGCCGGCATTATTAGCACTAGCATAAAAGCTAATGCCAGAAGAATTTTCTTCATGTGTGGTATGACAAAAAATTTGTTATTTACGTATGCCCAGAGTAGTTTACATATTTACTCATAAGCTATGTTGTCTATATAGATAAAATATAATTATGAAAATAATCTCTGCTAACAGAAAAATAGTTTATTGAAAACGTCTCTCGCCTGTCACAATATAGTTCGCTGATTCACCCATGAATGCAGCATGGTCAGCAATCCTTTCTAGGTATCTAAGAACTAACGCGTCGGCAAGGGCACACTTTACATTATTGGAATTTATCAGCATTGGGAGATGTTTGTTGTAGTACTTGTCCACCAAGTCTTCATTGGTTCTAAGTTGTTTTGCTTTTTCCAAGTCCAAAGTTGCAAAGCAATCTACTGCCAAGTTTATCATATGTTTTATCTCGCCTGAAAGCGTGTAGATGACCTCGTTTCTGCATTCTGAAAGATCACCGAACATGTCTCGGACTGCTGCAATATCATATGCATAGCGACCAAAACGGGTAAAACCATAGGACACCTCAATGCAGGACCTAATAAGTCTAAAATCGCTTGCAACTGGCTGATATCTTAACATCATGTCAAATGTCAAATCACCCACCTCATCATAGAGACCCATTATCTCTTGAGAAATCTTGTGTACTTCATGGCGCACATTTTTTCCTTCAAGGTAAGAGTCTAATGCCATGTTTATGCATTCAAGAGATAAGGAACCCATCTTCTCCATCAGAAATGAGAGTTTTTCCAGATGTGGATCTATTAGTCTGGTCAACTAGCCAAACTGCCCCTGGACATACTTGGCCGTGATCTCGTTTCTTGGATTCTCAAAGATTTGTTTTGTCTCCCCAAACTCAACCAAATCTCCCAGATACATAAAGCCGGTATAGTCAGACACTCTCACGGCCTGTTGCATGTTATGGGTTACTATGATTATGGTATATTCTTTTTTCAGTTCTGTTATCATTTCTTCAATCTTCTGAGTAGCAATTGGATCAAGTGCAGATGCAGGCTCATCCATCAAGAGAACTTCGGGTTGTATGGCAAGGGCACGCGCAATGCAGAGGCGTTGCTGTTGTCCTCCTGAAAGGCTCATTCCAGGTTTTTTCAGATCATGCTTTACCTCATCCCAGAGATATACCATTTCTAGACATCCTTGTACTATTTGGTCCATAATCTTTTTGTCTCTTACACCGTTTAGCTTCAGTCCTGCAGCTACGTTATCATAAATTGACATTGTGGGAAATGGATTTGGTTTTTGGAATACCATTCCTATCTTTCTTCTGTGGATAATGGCGTCTTCTCGATTCGAATACAGATCTTGGCCATCCAATAGAACTTTTCCTGTTACTTGGGCACTCTTTGTCAATTCATGCATTCTGTTAAGACAGCGAAGAAATGTAGTTTTCCCACACCCAGATGGTCCTATTAGTGCAGTAACTGCTCTATCTCTGAATTTCATGTTAATGTTCTTTACAGCTTCAATGCCATTGTAGCTTGCAACAATGTTTTCTGCAATTAGCTTGTATCGCGGCTCTTCTGCAGACTGTTGTGTGAACGGAGTTTTTGCGAGCATTTCCATTTTTTTATCCACCTGCTGTGATTCTAAATCTGCCACCTCCTCCACGTTTTCTCAAGAACAAGTATCTTACTCCTACGTTAAGTACAAGTATTATTAATATTAAAATCAATGCTCCTCCCCATCCTTGAGCTGTTGCACTGTCATAAGGAAGATTTGCGAGTCGATAGATCCTAAGCGGTAAAGCATCCATCGGTTGATCAAAACCTGAAAAAAAGTCATCGTTACCAAGGATTGTAAAAATTAGAGGAGCCGTCTCGCCTGCTACTCTTGCTACTGATAACATGATTCCCGTGATCAATCCACTTTTGGCACTTGTTAGCAGAATTCTAAGTATTATTACAGATCTTTTGATTCCAAGCGCGTATCCTGCCTCCCTATATGTCACAGGAACAAGCTTGAGTGATTCTTCAGTTGTTCTTGTTATAATTGGCAACATTATAACTGAGAGTGCAAACATTCCTGCAACAATAGAAAAGTAACCAAGCGTAAGTACGATGACTGCAAATGCAAAAAGTCCTATTACGATAGTAGGAAATTCCGCTAAGACATCGTTGAAAAATCTTATTGTCTGGCCATATCTGTTGTTGCCATACTCTGAAAGGAAGATTCCTCCCAAGACCCCAACTGGTACTCCAATCAGACTTGACATACCAATTAACATTAAAGTTCCTTGAATCGCAGGGCCAATTCCACCAGGGTCATCTGATCCTACTGCTCCAGGGGGTGCAGTAAGGAATTCTATGCTCAGTGCAGGGACTCCGTTTCTTACAATTTCAAAAAGAATACTTCCTAGAGGGACTATTGCCAGTATAACACAACCAAATACAATTCCCTTCACTATCTTATCGGTAGCTAATCTAGTTGAGATGTTATTTCTAAAGTGTTTCCTAAATTCGGCTCGTTGCTCTATTGTGATCATGCTAAAATTGCTCCTTGGTGTGTTTTTAATACTCTAGAAACTAGGAGTTGGGCAACTATGTTTATGGATATTGCAATAATGAAAAGTATCAATCCACATCCAATTAGTGCTGCCATGTGAAGACTTCCGCTGGCTGCTTCTGGAAATTCATTTGCAATTATACTTGACAATGTCTGACCGGGTGAGAACAAAGACGATGGAAATGCACCTTGTCCGGTGGCGTTTCCAATTAACATTGTAATAGCCATGGTTTCTCCCACAGCTCTTCCAAGTCCAAGTATTGATGCGCCAACAAGACCGGACTTTGAATACGGGACTACGGCCATCTTGAATACTTCCCATTTTGTTGCACCCAGCATGTATGCAGCCTCTCTCTGACTTTGTGGTACTGCAATCATGATTTCTCTTGAGATCGATGCTACCGTTGGAATTATCATAATAGCAAGTACTACACTTGCAGTGAATATATCAAGTCCAAATGGAGTTCCCGAGAAGAGCCAGATAGTGCCACCAAAAGCATTGTTAAGTGGGGTTTCAACCCAATTTAGAAGATAATTCCTAAACACAAACAACCCCCATAAACCGTAAATTATACTTGGAACAGCTGCCAGCAGCTCAACTATAAATGAGAGTATCGAGCGCAGAAATTTAGGTGCAAGTTCAGACAGGAACATTGCAATGCCTATGCTTATCGGTACTCCGATTAGCATGGCAATTCCTGCAGTCACAAATGTACCTACAATGTAGGGCGCTGCGCCATACGATTCGCTGCCTTCAACAGCATTCCAATCAGATCCAGTCAGAAACGATATCCCCTCCTGAGCCCATATATCATACGAGTTAGTAACTAGCTGGAATACGATCAGAATTACGATTGCCAGCACATACGTGGCAGCAATAGCAGCCACAATCTTGAAAACCTTGTCAAATATAGGAGAACCTCCTTTTAGCTTAATAGTTTCGCTCAAGTACAATTTGTCTGATCTCAGATACAAATATCAGAAGTTCGACCATGATTTCTTAAGTTTCATATTTGAATATAGATCTATATAGTACTACATAGAACGCGGTCATAACCGCTTTAATTATATCAATTATAGAGAAAGACATTGGCAGAGCTGTTAAATGAAAAAGAAGTACGAAAGCTGCAGCTTGTAGGCGGATCTACTTACGTGCTATCACTTCCTAAGAAATGGATTGACGAGTTAAATCTCAAAACAGGCGATCCGGTCTCCATTGTAAAGAATGTTAACAAATCTCTTTCAATTTTACCAACAGGAAGTTCTCAGTCACCCAAGATAGCAAAATCAAAAACTATCATAAGTCAAAAAGATGCAGTTGAATCCGTTCAACGAAAGGTGATAGCAATGTATCTTGCAGGTTATCAAATAATTGAGATCCAATCCAAAGGAGGAAGGATTCAACTTGAACACAAACAGGCAATAAGAGATCTTGTAAGAAGAAATATGATCGGTACAGAAATTGTAGAATCAACACCAGAGTCTATAACTATTCAAATCTTGACAAGCCTGCCTGAACTTTCGATAAGTGATGCCTTGAAACGCATGTTTTTGTTGACAACTACAATGCATAGACAAGCCATTGATGCCTTGAAGGAGATGGACACTGAGCTTGGAGAAGAGATCACCCATTTGGATGATGAGGTTGATCGCTTTAGCTTGTACATACTACGAAATCTCACCCTTGCTGTAGAGCATGAAAGAATATTGCGCGATATTGGATTGAAAAAGCCTTCTGATTGCATCAGTTATAGAATAGTGGTCAAATCAATAGAGAGGGTTGCAGACCATGCAGTTTCAATAGCAAGCAGAGTAAAGTTTCTCAAATCCACACTAGAACCGGCTATTTTGCAAAAGATTACAAAACTTAGCGAGGAATCACTCAAAGTCTTTGAAGATTCAATTTCTGCCCTAAATAAAAGAGATTATGCGTTAGCAGATGCGGTTACGTCAAATGCACGCAGAATAGCCGAAAAGGAGAAAGAGTTCACAGACAGCCTAGAAGAATCCAAAAAATATAGCAGTGTGATAAAGTTTGTCTTGGAAGACATTCGCAGAACGGCCGAATACTCTAGCGATATTGGGGAAGCAGTGATTAACGAGACAGTACAGGACGTAATCTCTGAAAATGGCTCATAGCGGCAGATGTCACAAGTTATCTGTTGGATTTGGATGTTAATTCCAATCATAAAAATTCAAATTAGCAAATTACAGACTTGAGATGAAGCAATAATGGAAACAGGACAAGTAATCTACCCCGAAAAGAAATTGCTGCTTGCAAAATTTAAAAAAATTATCAAGACATTTACTAAAAAATTAGATGATTATATCACAAACCCAAGCGAGAACAATATTCATGATATCAGGATAGCAATCAGGCGAATGGAGTCAGTTTACAGAATATTAC
>JBARDK010000201.1:0-10334 GCA_049795075.1 Nitrosotalea sp.
TTAAAGCTAGCTGTTCTCTAAATTCTTTATCTAAAACTATTTTGTCTATGTACGCAGCTATTTCTTTAGGATCATTGCTTTCCTTGTAAAAAGGATCATTTTCAGAAAAACTTTCTGGTGCACAACAAAACACTGGTTTGTTGCATAAAGCTGATTCTCTCTCAATAGATCCACAACTGGTAGGCGATATCTGTCCAAGTAACGCGTCAGAAGATATGAAATAAGATGGTATGTCCTCACGTTTAATTTTCGGAATTATTTCAACCATTGAAGGTTTTGTATGTAGAATTTTCTCGTAATACTCACCTGTCCCCCAATCTGTTTGTAAAACTACAAAATCTGACTTGGTCAGGCGTAACGCTTTCCATAAAATATCGTGGCCTTTTACTGGATCAATCCTTTGAGGGCTAAGAAAAATAAACCTGTCTTTTTTAAGTTCTATCTTTTTTACATTGGGATTAAACATTTCATTATCAATTAGCTGAAATATTGTTTTTGCATCTTGTCTATATTTCTGTAAAATTTTCACATCATGTGGTAATGCACCAACAACTGCCGGAGCATATTCCAGAGTATCTTTATATAAATTATCTAGAAGCATTTTCTTTAATAATGATACATTTTTTCTAATCCTATATTCTGGATCAATATATGCATCTACGAAATACATGACGTATTTTACTTCTGCTAGATAACAAATAGATGCAGCTAACCAGCCAAAACATAGAAAAACATCATATTCTTTTGATAGTTTTTTTATTTGTTGTATCTGAGCATAAAGGCCTTTTCCTTTTGTAAAAAATTTTGGATTCTTTACTTGTGATATTACTACATGTTCAGAAAAATAAATTGCATTAACCTCTCCAGGAAAATAGTGTTGTAAAATAAAAGCAAAACTAGATGAATCATGTACTACTAAAACTTTCATCTATCTCGGTTCTTCTTTGTTCCCAATTTTAACTATATCTTAATTTGATAATGTATATCTAACTAATAAAACATTATTTACTCTTTCTAGAGGTATATAGTAGTTGTATTCCAGAATCAATAAAGAGCTAATTCGTAATTTCTTAACTGTACGGTATGATCCGAAATCAAAACCTCTTGCAACACCTGCAAAGTGGAGGGATTTCCGAGTAACTTCAAGCGATCCACGCAGTATTACAAGTGAAAGATTATTACATAAATCCATAGAAAAAAAATTGCCTGGTACTGATACTGTAACAATTTCTCTGAGTAGTGGGATTGATTCTACCTTATGCCTAGCCTTAGTTCGAAAATACTTTCCTAAGCGAAAAATAGTAGCCATCTGCGCCGTTTTCAAGGAAGGATTTGACGAATCAAAGAGGGCTCACATGATTGCAAAGAAATTTGATGCTGAATTTAGGGTAGTTTATGTTGACTCTATATTCACTAGGATGCCTGAGCTTGTAGCTATAGTGAAAAAACCCAGATGGAATACATATCATCATATAGTTGCACGAGAAGCAAAAAAATTTGGAAATTATCTTGTTACTGGTGACGGTGCAGATGAGCTTTTTGGAGGCTATACTTTCAGATATAATAAATTCATTAATCTATTAAGAAGAAATGATACATGGAAAACTAAGGTGATCAATTACCTTGAATGCCATAATAGAGATTGGGTAGCAGATCAAAAAGAACTTTTTGGTAGTTCAATACGATTTGATTGGAGTATAATCCACAATTATTTTAAACCGTATTTTTCAAACTCGTTAGAGCCTTTACAACAAGTCATGCTAGCTGATTATAACGGAAAGTTGTTGTATGATTTCATACCTAGTGGGAAATCCATTTCTGAGCATTATCAAATTCATGGGGCACCAATATTCCTTGATGAAGAACTGACTAGATTTGTATTATCTCTACCGTTATCGCAGAAATATGATTCCAAATCTCAACGTGGAAAGATCATTCTCCGTAACATGGCAAAAAGACTAGGTGTTGATCATATTGAAGAAAAGAGAGGATTTTCCCCCGATTTGCTTCTGGACTGGAACAGTCACGGTAGAAAAGTTTGTGAATCATATATTATGGAAAAAGACAGCTGTATCTTCAAAAAGAAGTTGATAAATTACAATTGGGTTTTACGTGCATTTGAAAGGATTGAGGACGACGGTGATGTAAGATATCTGAATAGATTAATATCTATACTGGCATTGGAAATATGGTATAGAATTTTTATTTCTAAAGATATGAACAGTCAAATGAAGCTAAAATATTGATTATAAAATTAAATATGACAGTACAAGTTGGACAATAATGAAAAAAGACCTACTAAAACTGCTAATAGATCCAAACACAAAGTCATCCTTCTCACTGAAACAAGAAGTAGCAGAAGGAGATGAGGTTGTTTCGGGTGTTCTTGAAGATACAAATGGTAACACATATGCAATTTCAAATCATATTCCTCACTTTGTTAAAAATTATGACTCTCCACAATCAATCGAAAGTTTTAGTTACAAATGGAACCTTTTTGTTAATGCAGCACTTCGCAAACAAGATAGCAATAAAGCTATATTTTTAGAACAGTATGGCTGGACGGATAACGATTTTATCACATTTATCAAGACAAGAAAAAATATACTGGATGCAGGATGCGGTGTAGGCTATATTTCAAATTGGGTTGCAACAGAATCAAAGGCGCAGGTTTTTGGCATTGATATTAGTCAGTCTGTTGATAATGCTTATGTAAATTTTGGATCCAAGAGAAATAATTTACATTTTATGCAGGCAAATATAGAGGAATTACCATTCAAAGAAAAATCATTTGATTTGATAATATGTAAAGAAGTAATTCATCACACCCCAGAACCGCGCAAAAATTTCTCTAAACTTGTTAATTTGCTGTCTGATGATGGAGTCATTACCATTTATGTTTATAAAAAGAAAGGGCCAATACGAGAATTCTGTGATGATTATATTCGTGATCGTACTACAAAACTTAGCGTAGAGGATTGTAAAGAATTTTCACAGACTATGACAGAACTTGGAAAATCGCTAAGACAAGCAAAAGTCACTATAGACATACCAAAAGATATAACATTCTTAAATATCAAAGCAGGAAAGTACGATCTTCAACGCTTTATCTACTGGAATATGTTCAAATGTTTTTGGGATGATGATGGGGATAAGGACTATAGCGATGCTGTAAATTTTGATTGGTATCATCCAGAACATGCGTATCGTTATACGCCAGATGAGATTCGTGTGTGGTTTGAAGAAGAAGGAATTAGAATTGACAACTTTAATGTTCTTGATGCAGGAATAACGGTGCGAGGAACTAAGACAAGGAAGTAAGCTTTACATTATGTAGTAAGGTCGTTTGTTGTAAGATTTGTCAAAGTTTTTAGTAACAGGTGGAGCAGGTTTTGTAGGTTCGCATCTGGTAGAAGAACTAATTAAGGAAAAAAACAATATTGTAATTCTTGATGATTTCAGTAATGGGTCCAAGGAAAATATTTCACACCTAAAAGATCTTACAGTAGTTAATGGATCAATAACTGATATGCCAAAAGAAGTTACATCTCAAAAATACGATGGAATATTTCATCTTGCAACACATCCTCGTTCATTTAGCCTAGCAAACCCCTACAAGGATTTGGAAGTTAATGCAAAAGGCATGTTGAATGTTCTAGAGCTAGCGAAAACTCAGAACATAAAATTGGTCTTTACAAGTAATAGTGGAATCTGTGGAGCGCCTGATTTTATCCCTGTTGATGAAACACACAAAGATAAACCGTCAACACCATACGATGCCAACAAATTGGTTTCAGAGCATTATTGTAAAATCTACAATAAAATATACGGAGTCAAAAGCATTATCTTTAGATTAGCAACAGTATATGGGCGAAGACAAAAAGTAAATCTCAAACTAGGATGGAGACCCTTGATTGCTACATTGGCAAATGATGTGTATGAAGGAAACACTCCTACCATTTTTGGTTCAGGAAATCAGACAAGAGATCTAATTCATGTCACTGATATAGTTAGAGGACTCATTAGAGGTTTTTACTCTAATGTAAATAATGCCGAAGTTTTCTTATTAAGCACAAATACAGAAACATCCGTAAATAAGGTTCTAGAACTGATCTTGAAGATAGCCAATAAAAAATTGGATGTATATAGTGCACCTGAAACTCCAGGCGATCTGCCAAGAATGTGTCTGAGTTATGAAAAGGCCAAAATAACTCTTGGATACGAACCAAAGATAAGCCTTGAAGATGGTATTGCAGATTATTATAATTGGTTAAAAAAAAGCATAAATTGAACAACATATGAAAACCATTTAGAATTTAATTGATTTGTTAGAGTATTATTCAAAATGTACCCAAGATGAATGGGTTTGATCTAGACAACACCTGATATGCCGAAAGTTTTTCTCTGCCAGAATAAATGAATCGAATTTCAAATGATGGAAAAATGTATTCTATTTCATAAATTTTAAGAATATGCTAAATTCATCCAGATGTTCTTCATCTACTAACCTAAAACCTACCGAATTTGCTAAATTACAAAATTCTTTATCTTTTATATGTTGTAAGTGAAACTTATCTGCGCAATTTGGTATGTTCTCAAGACTTTCAATAATTTGCTTTTGCTCTGCAATCTCTTTTGATTGTGATGTCTGAATTTTTGTTTCAAGAATTCGCTTTGCTTTGTTTATGCCTCTGGATATTATACTTGGTTTTATTACTTCTTTTTCGACCCAAAAAATAACACAGCCCTTAGGATTAAGAACTCTTTTTGTTTCAATCAAAACTGCTTTAGGATTTATCACATGATCAAATGAGGTAGCAAAACTTATTGTATCAAAATAATCATTTTGAAATGGAAGATATTCTCCAATTGCTTTTAGAAGGATTATTTCAGACTTTGCACTCTGATTTGATATTAACGGATCTATACCAAATGCCTTACTCATGTTATGATCATCTTCCAAGTAACTGGGTATTACAGGACCTGAGCCAACATCCAAGACTCTGCCAAAATAATTACAAAATTGTTTAAATTTCTTAACTTCATTTCTTCCCTTGGTAGCCAAGTTATATTGTGGAAATTTATCATATAAAATTTTGCCATTATCCTGAGTACGTTTCCATTTATCTAATATTGGATCATCCATGTCATTATTCTAACAGTGACGCTCTTTTTTAAATTATCTACTTATGTTTAACAGTATACTTTATGTAATCAGAAAATTCCATAAGTTGATAATGGGAAGGCAAAAGACAAAACCGACAATTAATATTTTAAAGAATAAACTCTTTGCCGTTTATGGTCTAGGAAATGTTGGCGGACCAATTGCGGCAGCTTGGCTGAGAGCAGGTGCCAAAGTTGTGGGAGTGGATATCTCGAAAAAACTACTTATTGATATACAAAAGGGAAAATCTCATGAGAAAGAACCCTATATTTCTGAAACTTTCTCTAACGGGTTAGAGAGTAATAAATTTAGTATAACCTCAAACGGTATTGAAGCATCAAAAAAATCTAATATCAAAATCATTGCAATACCAGTGGGTCTAGTTAAACAACAGATAGATCTTCGAGCCCTGATTAATGTGGCTGAAAATATATCTTTAGGACTAAAAAAAGGCGATGCCGTGGTAATATCTCCATCTTTGCCACCTGGGACTACTAAAAATGTGGTGTTACCAATTCTTGAAAAAAACAGCAAACTAAAAGGAGACCGAGATTTTTATCTCGTTTACAATCCCGAAAGAATTTTTGAGGGACGAGCATTGCAAGATATAGAAGAAAATTACCCGGCAATTGTTTCAGGTCTAGGACAACGAAGCTTGGCATTTGGATCTGAACTACTAAAAATAATATCTAAAAAAGGAATTATTGAGATGTCCTCTCTTGAAAATGCCGAAGCCGAAAAATTATTTGAAGGAGTTTATAGAGACATTAACATAGCACTTGCAAATGAACTTGCAGATTTTTGTGAAAAAGTAGGAGTTAATTACTGGGAAGCAAGAAAAGGCGCAAATTCCCAACCATTCTGTCATTTACATTATCCAGGAACTGGTGTTGGAGGTTTGTGTATACCTGTATATCCAAGATTTGTAATCAATGCAGCTAAGAATATTGGAAAACATCTGAAAATAGTTGAGTTTGCCAGAAAAACCAATGATTCCATGCCAAAAAAATGTGTCATTGATGCACTTGCTTTACTTAGAAAACATCGAATAGATCCAAAAGGAAAAAAGATCGCTGTTTTAGGTCTGGGATTTCGTGGCGAAGTTGCAGATGCCCGACTTTCTCCCACTTATGATGTTGTCAACGAGTTCATTGCAAAGGGTTGCGCAATAGCAATACATGATCCATACATATTTGAAGATACAAATTTACCTACATCAGTAAGACTTAGTTCTGATTTAAAGGAAGTAACTAAGAACGCATCTCTTGTTTTTATATCATCAGACCATAAATCGTACTCTAAATTGAATTCAAAATCATTTTCAAACACCAAAAAACCACTTTTAGTTTTTGATGGTAGAAACATACTGGATAAAAATAATTTTAAAAATTCATCGATTCTGACTATTGGCTTACGCTAATTCACACTTTACCTATTTTCGCTAAAATGTAACCAAGATACTACGAAACTATTCATAATTTACATATTATAAGCCAGATTCAGGATGTGAAATAAGAGATTGAATATGTTTGAACTGCAAGCTATCATTTGAATCATATATAATGTAGTACTATGAAATTCGACGTATGGACACTAGAATTCATTCCAGCCTTAGAACCGTAGAATGGAAAGATAACATGGTTGTAATGATTGATCAAACTAGACTACCCAATGAATTGGTCTACGTAAAATATACAGATTACAAAGATGTTGCCGATGCCATAAGAAATCTCATAGTAAGAGGTGCTCCTGCCATAGGAGTTTCAGGTGCTTTTGGGCTGGCCTTGGCTGCATTGCAAAGTAAGGCAACAGACAAAGACGGCCTTATCAAAGATCTAGAACAAGCAAAAAAAATTCTTTTTGAAACAAGACCCACTGCAATTAACCTGTCATGGGGGCTAGAAAGGATAATGAATGTTGCAAGATCAGGAAGTAATGACTCTGAAATCCGAAATAATATTATCGAAGAAGCAAAAAAAATGGCAGAAGAAGATATTGAAACAAATATGCGTATGGGAAAACATGGTTCACAGTTATTTCATGACAATGATACTATAATGACTCACTGTAATGCTGGTGCTCTAGCTACAGTTGCGTATGGAACGGCACTTGGAGTAATACGGGCCACAAAAGAAAGTGGAAAGAAGATCAAAGTGATTGCAACGGAAACCAGACCTGTAATGCAAGGCTCAAGGCTTACCGCATTTGAGCTAAAACATGATGGAATAGACGTAAGCTTGATTCCTGATACCGCAGTGGGATATTCAATGGCAAATGGTCTTGTTTCCAAAGTAATTGTAGGGGCTGATAGAATACTGCGTACTGGACATGTATACAATAAGATTGGGACATATCAGGTAGCCATAATGGCAAAGCAACATAACATACCATTCTATGTTGCAGCGCCTCTTTCCACATTTGATATGAAAAGTGCTCCAAGCGATGTGGTCATAGAACAACGAAAAGCAAGCGAGGTCACTGGAATAGCAGGTAAAAAGACAGCACCTGATGACATTAATGTAATAAATCCGGCCTTTGACATGACGCCACCAGAACTCATAACCGGAATAATAACCGAAGTCGGTGTGGCAAAACCTCCTTTTGAGGAGTCAATCAAAAAATTGTTTGAATCAAAGCTGTAAGGTATTTATTTCAAGACTTATTCATGTCAATTCATGACACCTGTTACTGCCCAACAAGTCCTAGAATCATTAAAACAATGTATGGATCCAGAAATTCCAATCAATGTTGTGGATATGGGACTCATTTATGGAGTAAATGTATCTGATGACAACAAAGTAGATGTCAAAATGACAATGACTACACGTGGTTGCCCCTTGCATGATACGCTTGTAAATGATGTAAAAAGATACGTAAACAAAGTTTCAGGAGTATCTTCTGTTAACGTAGAAATAGTCTGGGATCCGCCCTGGACGCCGGAGAAAATGTCAGAGGAGGGCAAGAAACTGATCAACTATGGTACACAGAAGACAATAACTCCGATAAACTATGAAACGGCCATGCCACAAGGAATCGGGTCAGTTGTAAAGCAAGAAGATGGCTCGTTACTCTTGATGGATGAGAAACAACAGGGATTCTTGGTTAATCAGGCAATAATTGAATTCTGGCAAATGTGTAACGGTAAAAGAAAAATAACAGAGTTGGTAGACATGTTTTCTGAAAAAATTGGTTTACAAAGAAATCAAGTAGAAAAAGAGGTACTCCAACTAGTGCAGCAACTACGAGATGGTGGCTTGTTAATAATACAAGAACCTGAAGTCTCAAACGTTCAATTCAGAAAGTAGATGCTAAATCTCTTTAATCTCTGTTATTGTACCTTGAACAGAATCCATCTTTATAATAGCTCTTTTCTCACCAAATCCTAAAGCAACATACCAATCTCCACCGTCATGGTCATATTTGGTTTCAAGAGTCTTGACTGAATCTGCATTTACACCATATTTTTGAATTATTCCAGACATTGCTAACGGTATTGCTTCTTTCTCAGTGGGAAGTCTTCTTTTCATCAAGCCAATTCCGGGACTCATGAATTGACTAGATTGTAGAAGTATAATAATTGTTAGTCTCATCGAAATCCTATTTTTAATAACAAGTCAAGAATTTTGCAAGATCTATGAAGAATTCAGATTATCTATCTATTTTCAAGGGCCCGGAGGGATTCGAACCCTCGACCTGGTGGTCCGAAGCCACCCGCACTATCCTGGCTATGCAACGGGTCCAATCAATTAAGAATTTAACGGGGCTAAATATCTGTCTAGGTAATTGAAAATATCACAAAGAGTAGCAGGTATTGAGTATGCCATTAGAGATATTGCACTTGAAGCACGAAAGCTGCAAAAACAGGGTAAACAAATTACATATCTTAACATTGGAGATCCACTGCAGCATGGTTTTCAGCCACCAGAAAACGTCAAGGAATCTCTAATGAAGGCAGTAAAAGATGGCCAAAATTATTATGCTGTTTCAGAAGGATTACCAGAATTACGTGAAGAGATAGCAAAAAAAGAGAGAAAAAAAGGTCTTGGAGTTTCTGAAGATGACATTCTTGTAACAAATGGTGTTTCAGAAGGTCTTGAAATGATCACTGCATCAATAGTAGAGTCAGGGGACGAAGTTCTCATACCTGGACCATATTATCCACCATATGCTTCCTATGTGAGATTATTTGGGGGAAAACCAATTGAATTTGCTGTTGATTTACATAACTCCACACCAGACTTGGACGATATTAGAAGAAAGATTTCCTCAAAGACCGTGGCCATATGTCTGATAAGCCCAAACAATCCGACAGGAGCAGTCTTCAGTGAAAAATCATTAAAAGATTTGATTGATATTGCTAACGAACACAATCTCTACATCATATGTGATGAGATATACGATCAGATAGTATTTGATGAAAATTTTGTTGGAATAGGAAAAGTTAGTGCCGATTCTCCGGTGATACTACTAAATGGATTTTCCAAAGTTCATCTAATGTCAGGATGGAGGGCCGGTTACATTGCTTTTAATCAGTCAAAAAAATTAGAATCTTTGAGAGAGAACGTACCTAAACTTGCAAGAGTTAGAATTGCTACAAACTTACCTGTTCAATACGCTGCTTTAGAATCTCTCAAAGGACCACAAAACTATATACAAAAATTTGTCTTAGATCTGAAAAAAAGAAGAGATTACACAATTAAGAGATTGAACGGAATGAGAAATCTTAGCTGTTCAAATCCAAAAGGCGCCTTCTACGCATTCCCAAAGATTGAAAATAACAAGTATGGCTCAGATAAGGAATTTGTTCTAGATCTTCTTAAATCAAAAGGAATTCTTACAGTACATGGTTCAGGCTTTGGAACTCAATATGGCAGTGGACATTTTAGGATGGTGTTCCTTCCAGATATTCCAATTCTAGAGCAAGCACTTGATAAAATAGAAGAGTTTGTTGGTTAAAATTTCCAAGTCGTAATCTTTTTTGGCATTATTTCAATAATGCAATCAGTATCTTTCAAGAGCCGCTGGGCAGATTTGTTTTTCAAGCTTTTGAAATATCTTAAGAGAATTTTTTTGGCAACTGGCTTTACATGTCTATCTTCTAAAATCAACCTTGCCTTTCCTATCCCCATCACACCAAAAATCTCAGGAGAATTGATTCCTATATCTATAC
>JBARDK010000202.1:0-6427 GCA_049795075.1 Nitrosotalea sp.
GCCTAGACATGACGGGAAGCAAAGTAGCTCTTGAGATAGATCAGCTTACAGAACAAGAGCGAACCAAACTGGTGCAAGAGTGCCAGAAAGAGATAGACGAGACTGAGAGCATTCTGTCAAACGCAAATGGAATAGGCGTGCAGACCATCATGAAAAAGCAGACACTCGTTGTGGCCCTTGCAGAAAGATACGAGAAGCTCTACGACCTTGGAGCCTCAATGATCCCAACAAACGAGATTGCAAACTTTCTCTTGAAAAGATTTCAGGAGATGAAGGTTGAAATTCACAAGTCAACTATCTATGATAATTTACCCGCAAGGTTTAAGACTCATACACCGAATCCAATGTTAGAAGAAAAAGACACCCAGTCGGAAGATCCGACCAAAAATAGTTCTTTAAATATTGTGCCAGAAAAAGAAAACGAACACTGGATCAGGGTTTTAACAAATGAAATTGATTTTCTAAGATCTTTTCGTAACAAGCTTTCCAATTCACATTTTGTATCTTTGCTCCCCACTGAAATAAGAAAGCAATCAACAGAAACTCTCAACAACATTGAAACCATCATTCGAATTGCAAATGCAATATTTGACGACAGGCAGAGTGTTCCAATAGAGCTGCAGCATCTTCTTGCAGCAGCATTTGTGACACAGACCAACAACGATGCAGCAGGAATCTACATCACACATGTAAAAGATTTCGGCGCAAACCGTTCAAAGGATGCAAGAGAAAAATTGTCAAAGCTTGCAAACACATTGGAAAAAATAGAAAAGGTTGACACACTCACATCAAAACAAGCTGTAAAGATCTTGCTTGGCCATGTAACCAAGGTGGCGGAGATATACGATCCAAAGACAAGAAACGAAGCTCTTCTCTGCGGATATCACGGAACCCAGTGCACTAATGTAGAGTGCCGCTCTTGGAGAACCTTTCTTGATTTTGATGCATCCGAGCTTGGCTGCAGATGCTATGCATGTGATGAAACATTTGAGAGAAGCGTAGCTTCAAAGTGCAAGAACTGCTATCTTCCATTCTATGACGAAGTTATTCGTGTAATGAAAGAAGGCGCAGAGACAATTGAGAATGCAGTTGTCAAGACACACTGTCCAAAATGCAGTATCGATGTTTTCCTGCCAATCAAGAAGATGATGCCGATATTGGTAAAGAAATGAAAGACATCAATGATATGATGCCAAAGATACCTGGCATGAAATGGGGTGCAGTGACAAATTTCAGTCCAACCCTTGACAATATCAATTACCTTGGGCATATGCTAAAACATGATGGCAAATGGCATTCTGTAATCAAGGGAGATCAAGCTGTACACGTAGACGGAATACCTATCGTTCAAAAGAAATTGGAGAGTATGACTTGATGTTTTGTGTTATCCACGGATGTTATCAGGACACAACAGCATCTGACAAGTGTCCTCAGTGTATATCTATCGAAGCCAATATGGAGGTGAAATAAATGGAAGAGTACAAATGGAATTTCGCACTTGTAGCAAAAGGCGGCCAGAACGTCAAAGAGAAAGACGAAAGCCTTGAAGTAACAAACAAGGAACCTGAACACTCACTCAAAGTGAAGATAGTTGCAACAGAGGACTCGGTAGACGCAGTAACAGAAGACATCATATCGAAAATAGGAGACCTCAAGGAAGTGAGCTTTACAATTGAAGGCAACGAGACAGAACTAAAGGAATGCACAGAGCAGGTTGCAAAGATAATCTCAAAACACGGTAAGCAAAAAACGCTAGACCTGCACTTTAGTGAGAAAGAACAAGTCGAAGCTTGATTCTTTTTTTCCACATTTTCTAAAAAAAACCAAGAAGATTTTTTCAGTTCTTCCCATAGACTTCCGGCAGATCAAAAGTCTGCCGGAGCGTCTAGGCACATCTTAATTCCTAATCAAACTAATTCCATCTCTCCACTCATGGAGGTTTACCTGGAGTGCTGGAAGGCGTACTGCAAAACTATGTTTGACTTTTGGTTTGCATGTTATACTTTTGCATCAGTCCTTTCTGAAAATTGCAGTGCCAGATAGGGTTCAAACACTGCATCAGAGAACCAGTAAACAAACACCACATATCATATTTTCCAGAAGAGACAATCATAGCATGCATGGCATGCCACGCAGACATACACTCAAAACAATTTCCAGAACTGTCCAATTATCTCAAATACAAGCCAGGAGACGCCCAGATATTCTACGCCCAGAAAAAAAGAATAGACAAGTTTCTAGGCTCCTGGAGAAACAGGTTCGGTCATTAAATGATTTAAAATAATGCATGATATAGCACTGCATGGCAATTTCTGCTCTTACAAATGATCAGATAACAGATATCTTAGGAAATATCGAGCTTCACATACTGACAATAAAATTCCAATGGCAAGCTTATCTTAATGCACCAGATACTGCAACACAATCAGCAGCAATGCAGGAAGCAGTAAATGCGATAATGATAGTTCAGCAGATTCTAAATACGATAGAAACACCCCTTGCAGTAACACTTCCTACCATACCATTGACTGCAGCACAAATGACAACCTTTGGAATCACACCTGCAGTAATACCTGTACCTGCACCAGTCCCTCAGCCAATATTCAAGAAAGAAAGGACCAAGTGGCAAAAGCAGCATGGCCTGGACTAATCATGATAATTGACATTCACAAGGGAAAACTAGATGTATGTGGAAACTGCAGCCACCAGATCTTTTTTCAAGATAAAGTAACAAAAGGCTGGATGCATTTTTCACCAGTAGTAGCTAGGACAAGATGCAGCATAAAGTCATGCAATTGCGGAGGAGATGGCATGAAAATTTATGGAGAGAATTTCAATAATCAAAAATGCGGCATATGCAATAATGGTATAATATGCAGCTGTACAAATCCAATTCCAATGGTGAGGATCATAGATGGGAAAGTCTGCTAGAATCAAGTTACTAGGAGAGGATTATGACAGGCCAAAAGAAGGTCCCAACTTCTTGGAGTTACAAAAGCAAAGACGCATTCAAAACAAAAGAGCGGCCGATATGGTAGCAAACAGGCCTTTCTGGAGCAGGCTTGGTATGACCGTAAATAATGACGGTTCACTTATTGAGACAAAGCCAGCATAACCTTGAGAGTTTATATATTTTAAACCTGAATTCTATCTATTGAAAAAGATACTCTACCTTACCATCACACTAGCTTTTATCATAGGAATTACACTAGGCCATTCCACTAACGTGATAGCTCAGCAAACCTCCATTCCAAGCTGGGTGAAAAATACAGCCCTCTGGTGGGGACAGGGCCAGATTAGCGATTCGGAATTCATCAAGGCCATACAATGGATGATAACTGACGGACTCATTCAAATCCCATCAGCGCCTCCTACAAGTACCACATCTCAAAGCACTCCAACTATTCACATAGAATACGTGCAAATCAACTCAGTAGGAATCCAATCTACTACAACCAGCACACCACAAACAGGAGAAAATATTAAAGTCTACAATGAAACCTCAGACGCAGCAGCCAACGTCGATTATCAAGAATTCTCCACATACTATACCACAGAGCAGCATCTTATTCCATTGCCATATCAGCCAGAGAACACAAATGCGCAATGCTCCATATTTAACCAAGTAACGCCAGAAAAAAACAACATCTCCATCATTGAAACATACATTTCATCTGTCTGTATTGACGGAAGATACATGTTCGTATTAGGATCAAGCGGAACCAATTCTGATCTAGAAACTCAGATGAAAGACACAATAAACTCCATAGCGGACCAGATACCACCATCATGAGACTAAAGCATACGCACGCAATGCTAGTATTTGGAACCATATTCTCCCTAATCGCAGTAATATTCTATATCACATTTGCAATCAGCAAATCTTGGTCCTATTTTGAAACTGGAGCACTCCTGCAGGTAATAGGCGCCATACTTTTGCTTGGAGCCAGAATATACTATCCAAGATTCAGACATGCGCCTAGCAGACAAGACTCGAGCTGCTGGACATGACACAAGAAATATCATTAGAGCAGCTATACCAAGGAATGGAAAAAGCCCTGCAGGAAGACATCGAGGTCCCATATTTTGACGAGAAAGGCGATAAAATAGGAAGAGTAAAACATGCAATCTTTTTCGGTGATGAAATCGAAGTATTAGTGTATCAAGACCACAGATTCATAGGGATAAAGACAATCAAAAAGTAAGGGTATACACACCATATACCCATACCCCTTCATTGCCACTCTATGTGCAACACTAGTAACATCATTAGTGTACAACACTAAATCACAGAATAGTTCTTGATATTATTTCATTTATGATCAGATAGGGCGCATTTTGTAGAGGCGCAGATCGAAAATATGAAAACAGAAGGCAGTACAAATGTTGAGATTAATAATCGACGTGATGCGTTAAAGAAGATTCTTGAGAGGTTCAGACGTGAAGGCAAGACAATCAACAGGTTCACAGTGCAGGCTCCCCTCAGAGATGCAGGCTACGATGTCGAGGTCGGGACCATATACCGTGATCTCACAGCAGTCAACCGAGAGAACACTTGGGTGCGTGACCTTGTGGAATCAAATTATTCAGAATATCAGCAGCAGATAGCTGATTCTCTGGCCTGGATAGAAAAGGAAGCTCAGGAGCAGTATGCCAAAAAGTGGACCTTGTCAAAGACTACTAAAAAGGAAAACCATAATGGAACATCAACTGAAAGTGTAGTAACTCAAGAGCTTGCAGCACCAAAGGCCTCGTTTCTTGGTATCATAGCAAAGGTCCAGGAACTAAAGATGAAGCATACTCATGGAGACAACATCAACATATCAGCTGCACTTCTTGCAAGAGAATTACAGGATGCTAAACTGCAGCTGCAGGAGACTGCCAAGAAACCAGACAAGACACAAACTATCGATGTTTTAGAACTGGCTCGGGGTAAAAAGAATGTACCGAGAAAAAAGACAGCGACAAAAGAAGCTTGACATGTACATGAGGTTGACGGTATGACTCTCACAACCATAACATACCGAAACAAAACCACGATACATGGTATATTCACTTCCGACGGCAACAAAGAGAAAGCAATGGAGTCCTTCAAGAATATCATCGGCGAAGTGGATGAGATTTTCTCAGTGGAGGAAAAGAATTGAAAACCTTTGATGAACTGAACCAGGAAATACGAGACTTGCGGCAAGAGGTAATCCTGTCTAAAGAACTACATAATCTAGACAAGGACAAGCTGCTAGAACTGGCAAAATATGGAGTCAGAATACAAAAACACTTGCCAGGAGTTGCGATTGATATCAGTAATATCATAGGAGGTGAAACTAATTGAGTCTAGTAAAAGTAGAACAAGAGATAGACGTTGGTGCACTCAAGAAGAGATACGACATCATACAACAAATCAAAAAAGAAATACTGACAGAGGATGATTTTGTCACTCTGAGCAACGGAGAAAAGGCAACGAGAAAATCGGGATGGCTAAAATATGCGGTAGCGTTCGCACTCTCGTTTGAAGTACTGTCTGAAAGAAAGGAAGTTGATCCGGCGAATCCATCTAGGTTTGCATATCACATAACCGTAAAGTGTAGGGACCCAACAGGAACCAGGTCAACAGAAGCAGTAGGATCTTGCACACTTCTTGAAAAAACAACTTTCAGTACGGAACACATCGTAAGAGCAATGGCAGACACCAGGGCCACTGAGAGGGCCATAATCAAGATGCTTGGAACCAACGAAAAGGCAGCAGAAGATTTGCCTGAGAATATGGTTGTAGATTCCAGCATTGCGAGCAACTTCTGCCAGGACAAGACACACAAGAAGGACCATGACGAGAAGACCAACAAGTGCGCAGAATGCGGTAAGATGGTGAGGTTTCCATAATGGAGACCTCATCAGAACGATTTTGGTCTAAAGTAGAAAAAACAGATGACGGTTGGGATGAAACTGAAATAAAAAACATCAAACAGCAAATCCTTCAAGCCCTAGAACTGAAAAAGAGAGTAGAAGCTGAGATACAAAATCTTAATGATCGAATTCAAGAATGGAATGTTAAATTAGAATCGGTTGATTTGTGTGTTGAAGAACGTAGTAGAGGCTGCCAAGCTATTTCCTATTTTACGCTTGAATTGATGAAACTACAACAATTACAAGGAGAGAAGAAGTGACCAAGACAGGCCGCATCAGAATCGAACATGAAACCATCAAAAAGCTAGACAATCTGGGAAAAAATATCTGCGAGGAGACGGGCGTCAAGGAGCCTACCTATACGCAAATAATCGAGTATCTGCTAAGGAAGAGTGAGAAGAAATGAGTTATGGACAAAAAGACTGGGAATTTGACAAGACGGTATTTCCAACATGGAATAACACCCTATCTCATCCATTAGAAATTCAAATTCCGCAGATCGCATTTCCTTTTGCATCGTTGC
>JBARDK010000203.1:0-3982 GCA_049795075.1 Nitrosotalea sp.
GTTCCATAGTAATGATTGTACCACCTCTGGCAATCTCAGAAAATGAGCTTGAATTTCTGGTTAATGGTGTAGCAGATACCATAAAAAAAATCACAGAAAAAATATTGTGATTTTAACCTGTACGACGTTTCAGAATGGTAAACCAGTGATGTCTTGTCGGTTTACCATAACAATCTTAATTAATAGAACCCAAAAAAACACTCTATGAATTCAGAACATGAATTTATCACTTTATGTAAGAATAAAATATTATCAGGACAAGACATTACAACTCAAGACGCTGAAAAACTTGCTAATGTTTCAGATGAGTCACTACATTTCTTGTCAGATGCGGCAAATGAAATCACTCGCAAGATTAGTGGTAATTTAGTTGACGTAGAATCTCTAATTAATGCAAAAAAAGGAAAATGCCAAGAGGACTGTTCATTTTGTTCCCAATCAGCGTTTTACAAGAGCGGGATTGACACATACAAGCTACTACCAGCTGATATCATAGTTCAAAATGCTAAAGTGTCAAAAGAAGAGGGAGTCAAGAGTTTTTGTCTTGTTTGCGCATGGCGCGGTCCAACTCAGAGCGATTTTGCCCAGATCTGCGACATCATCAAAGAGATAAACGAAAAAGTTGGAATTGAGGTAAACTGCTCTCTTGGATTCATAGATGAGAGCATGGCATTGCAACTAAAAAAACTAGGAGTAAAACGATACAACCACAATCTAGAAGCATCAAGAAGTTTCTTTTCTAAAATATGTACGACTCATACATATGATGACAGGATGGATACCAACATGATAGTAAAGAAAACAGGTCTTGAACTGTGCTGTGGTGGAATCATTGGAATGGGAGAGACCAGAATGCAAAGACTAGAGCTTGGCCTTGACTTGGCAAAACTTGACCCTGAAGAATGTCCAATAAACATACTTGTTCCACAAAAAGGAACTCCACTTGAGGTACAGCCAAGGCTTCCCCTGTCAGAGATTCTGCGTACAATAGCTGTATTTAGATTCCTAATGCCAAAAACTATCTTGAAGATAGCAGGAGGTAGAGAAGTGTACCTCTCAAGCGAGCAGGAAAAAGCCCTTCTTGGAGGTGCAAACGGCATCATCACTGGAGGATACCTCACAATAGGAGGAAACTCGCCAGTTGAAGACTTTAACATGATATCAAAGATAGGCCTTGAAGCCTAAATTTAGTTTCATAAATGCAAGACTTGCAGGAATAAAAAAGTCTAATCTATATCGTAATCTGCTTGACAGCAAAGTTTCAGGCCCATACATTTTCATAAAAGGAAAAAAACTTGTCAACTTGTCCTCTAATGATTATCTTGGACTGGGGCATACCAAAATTGTCTCGACGCAGGTCCAGTCAAGCTCAAGGCTTGTCGCAGGCAACGATAATTTATTTAAAAAACTTGAGACAAGACTTGCAAGTCACAAACGTCAGGAAGCTGCGCTTACATTTCCAACTGGATACATGGCAAACTTGGGAATCATTTCAATCTTGCCACAAAAAGATGATCTGATATTAAGTGATGAACTCAACCATGCAAGTATAATAGATTCCTGCAGGTTATCACATGCAAAAAAGGCAATCTACAAACATAACAATATGCAAGACCTGGAAAAAAAACTGAGAAAAGATAGGCGCCGTAAGTTTGTAGTTACCGAAGGCATCTTTTCCATGAATGGCGATTTTTCAAAGTTAAAAGAGATCTCCGAGTTGTGCAAAAAATATGATGTGTTTTTGATCCTCGATGATGCGCATGGTGATTTTGTTGCAGGCACTGACGGACGCGGGTCTGCAGAATATCTCGGAGTATCTAAAAAAATAGACGCGTATATCAGCAGTCTTAGCAAAGGCCTTGGTGCATTTGGCGGATATGTTGCCTCAAAAAAAGAAGTAATAGAACTTGCAATAAACACCTCAAGGCCTTTTATCTATACTTCTGCGTTGCCAAACTTTCTAGTCCAAGTAGCACTAGACAAGATGTCATCGAATAGAGAACAAAAAAGAATCAAACTGTGGAAAAATGTCCGTATGGTACGAAAAGGTCTCGAGTCACTTGGGTACCAAATAGGCTCTCAGAGTCAGATCATCCCCGTAATAATCGGAAATGAGAAAAAGGCCATGGGTTTTGGCCAGTATTTATCAAGTAATGACATTTTTGCACAGCCAATAAGGTATCCCACGGTAGAACTTGGCTCTGCAAGAATTCGAATTTCTGTTACTTCGTGGTTGACAGATGAGAACATTGCAAGATCATTAGATGTGTTTGAAAAGGCAGGAAAAAAGTTTGGAATTACATGATTTTGGTTCAAAGAATTAAAAATAAACAGTCTATCAAAAATACTAAAGTTGTTTTTTTTTGTTTCATAAATAAAAAAGCAGGACAGAAATTAGAGATACCCCTAATCTAATTCTGGAGTTTCCTCTTGTTTATCTGCATTTGCATCTACTTCTTGAGTCTCTTCTTGAATTTCTGCAGATGCAGATTGATGTGATTCATCTGATTCTATTGAAGACATGTTGTATCAAGCGTTTCATCGATTTAGAACCTTGTTCATATAGAATTAGTTTGCATATGCACTCTATGATACCAACAGATCATCTATTGCCATTACAATTTCTTGGTATTACATAGGGGAACCTTTTGCCCAAAAACATGTAGGTATGATTTGGATTAGATTTGGAACAAGGTATTAATAAAAAAAGGCATCATCTAGTACATGGTAGAACTAAGCATAGGTATTGCAGTTGTGGCAGGGTTGGGCTCTTTTCTTGCTCCCTGTATTTTACCCATGATTCCTGCTTTTCTTGCATATATTTCCGGAACCACATTGTCTGAGCTTCAAAGAAACAATGGTACAGTCAATCTTGTTGCAAGCAGGTTGAATATTTTGTTAAATACGGTATTTTTCGTAGCTGGGTTTACAGTTGTTTTTTCAGTTCTAGGAGTTGTACTCAATAGTGTGGTATCAACTAGCGCAGGAAAGTTACTTGCCGACTTTAACCACATAGGTGGAATCATAATAATTGCATTTGGAGTTTTCATGTTATTGTCTTCAAGGATATCTAGATTAAATTTTGAAAAGAAGATAATTCCAAGTAGAGCAAAAACAAGTTATCCGCTCTCTTTTGTCTTTGGACTTGCGTTTGCTACTGGTTGGACCCCGTGCATAGGCCCCATCTTGGGCAGCATCTTGACACTAGCCGCTACATCACCAAGCCATGCCTTTGTCTTGTTACTTAGCTATTCCATCGGACTTGGAATCCCATTCATACTCATGGGTGTATTCTTTTCAAGATTTACAAGATTCATCAAGTCAATGAGTAAGCATTTAAAATATTATTCAATTATCATGGGATCTCTCATTGTACTACTTGGGGTCTTGGTGTACACAAACCAGTTAGCAGCCATTGCAAGCTTTCCTCTGCTAAATAATATCTTGTTAGGATGATGATATAGATGAAAAAAGAGATCAAAAGCGCCATCATAACTGGAATAATCATCATAGGAGCAATAGGCGGTATTGCGTTATACTTTACGTCACTAGACAAGCCAGAAATAAACGAGAACTCGAATCTGCTTCAACCAATTTCTAATAACGCATCATCAATACCAACAGACGAAAGTCAATATCCACTAGCTCCTGATCTAGTTGGAATTTCAGGTTATATCAATACAACACCAGACGCACTAAAAGAGGCTATGAAAAACAAGGTGGTGCTTTATGATTTTTGGACGTACAGTTGTATTAACTGTCTGCGAACCCTCCCATACCTAAAAGAATGGAATGAAAAATATGCAGACAAGGGACTGCTCATAATTGGAATCCATTCACCAGAATTTGAATTTGAAAAAGATATCAACAATGTCAACATGGCTGTACAAAAATATAACATAACATACCCTGTCGTGTTAGACAGTGATCATAGTACATGGGATGCCTTTGGCAATAGATACTGGCCTGCCGAATACATGAC
>JBARDK010000204.1:0-1837 GCA_049795075.1 Nitrosotalea sp.
CTTCAGTCCTCTCCGATACTGCAAAATCTTCGGTCTCTAGCCATCTTTTTATCTTGTCTTTTAACGTGCTCTGGCTCAATGATCAAGAGTTGCAGACTCTGACATTTAATGGATTCCTTGTAGCTGATTTTGAAGAGCATACAGAAAAGTTTTGATCAGTCAAGGTTTGTAGTTGTCTTTGTTACCCGCATTATTATTCCACTCATAGAAATGGACGAGAGGAAATACCACCCCCAAAAATACATGTCGTTTACATGTGCGCAGTGGCTTTTGGCTTCATTTTTTACATCATCGGCAGAACATGTAAGATGGAAAAAGTTGCCTGGAAATACGTTGAGAGGAATCGGTGACTCGACAACTGTATATGAGAACATGTGAGGTAGTAAGAAATAGAAAATAAGCAAGAACGGAATAAACGTAAAAGCCATAGGTCGCATGTTTAACTGCATTATTTCCATGTTCAGCTTGTTCATGTACGGTGATTTTTTGTTGATCTGGTCAATCTTTTCTTGATCCTTTGCCCTAAATGCGGCCATTCTATCTTTCTGCCATGACCTTGTCTCTCTCATCAATCTTTTTAGCTTGTCTTGGTCCACCATTTTTTTTCTTATTGCCGCATTGAATAGATTTAGCATAATTGCGATGCCGATAATTCCAAATGCGGATGGAATCAGCCCTTTCACCCAGGGATTAGCACTACCAAGTTGGTTTTGGCTTACACCCGGTATCTGCAGATATATTGAATTTAGGAATCCAAGAATTATAGCTTCCATTTTGGCTGTTTTTATTTTGTATATGGTCTTTTAAAAGTTGATGCATGTCAAAGCAATTGGTTGCAACCAGTCTATGCACAATTTGTACCTAATGTTATTGCTTTTATGGAGCTTGTCTAGTTGACAAATGTGGCACTCAAAGAAAAAGACAGAACTGTGCTTAAAACAATGATAGATGAAGAAATAGCCAAGATTTCAGGCATTATCGCTAACCTTCGCCTGCCAGAATTTAGTGGAATTTTTCAGATAAAAGATGAGTCAGAATATGTCTATGGATACACGCATGGTTCCATAGTAGGCAAGTTTGAGACATATTATTTTGTAGTTCATTCTGGCAAAAAACCAAGTGGAGGCGAGATAGACGAGATAGCACAGATACTTTTTCAAAGATCAACAGAAATAAGAGATGCAGTTTTCAGAGCGGTTGGACAATAAAAATATCAAATCATTTTTTTTCGCCTGAAAGAATTTCTCCCTTGGCATGACACTTGTCTGCAGAATCAAATATCACAAGTGATTGGTTGATCAATTTTGCAGCGGCCACACGATCCTCATTAGCTTTGTCAAGGTATGATTGGCCCAGACCCCTTAGTGCCTTTGCCTTGTTGTACCATGCATTAGCATGGTCAGGATTTATCTCAATTGTTTTGTCATAGCAACTGATTGCATCCTCATATCTTTTCATTCTAAACATTGCTATTCCTTTGTTATTCCATGCACTTGTGTGAGTTGGATTTAGTTCAATCGCCTTGTCGTATGCATCTATGGCATCTTCATTTTTTTCCTGTACCATCATATCATTACCCTGCTTGTACCATGAATCCGAATCATCCATGGTGGAGTTAGACGTAGTGGGGATATTTTAACGCCAAGAAGGTTTCAAGATGAGAGAGGTGAAAATATCATGTGAGAGAGGTATTTTTGCTCTCATGAGAGGGATCACTAACCTTGTTAACGAACAAGGTGTCGCAATCCATTATAAATTGCGCAGCTAACTGTATGGTATAATGAACATACAAGAACTGAAGACACATCAGAAACTGCTTGCTATGATTCTGGGCGTT
>JBARDK010000205.1:0-3305 GCA_049795075.1 Nitrosotalea sp.
GAAGAGGATATTGAATTTAACTTATGAAGACATTGCAAAATCGCAAAAGATCCAAGGAAGGGTGATCCGTAGCACACCGCTTGAACTCTCTCGTACTTTTAGCCATATGACAGGTTCCCAAGTTTACCTGAAATCAGAATGCTTGCAAAAAACTGGCTCGTTTAAGGTTCGTGGGGCATATGCAAAGATTGCTACTTTGACTGCAGAAGAAAAAAGAAAAGGAGTCATTGCAGCATCGGCTGGAAATCATGCTCAAGGTGTTGCATTTGCATCAGCATTAGAAAAAATCCCATGCACGATTGTGATGCCTGTCACTGCCTCACCTGCAAAGGTGTCAGCAACTAGATCATATGGCGCAAACGTCGTACTGTATGGCACCATTTATGACGAATCATGGTCCAAGGCCCAAGAACTATCGAAAAGAACTGGTGCCACAATAATACATGCGTTTGATGATGAAACTGTTATCGCAGCACAAGGAGTAATAGGTCTTGAAATAATGCATGATCTTCCAAATGTTGACGAGATCTATGTTCCAATAGGAGGTGGCGGTCTTGCAGCTGGAATTTTGAAAGCAGTCAAGTCAAAAAAGCCTCATGTCAAAGTCATTGGAGTCCAGTCATCTGCATTTCCGGCGATGAAAAAATCCTTTGACTCTGGCAAACTTGAATCAGTGAGAGGACAGAGAACGATTGCAGACGGTATCTCCGTAAAAAAGCCTGGCGAGTCCACATTTAAGATAATCAATGAGCTAATTGACGATATAGTCCTAGTAGATGATTCGCAGATTGTCAAGGCCATGTTTCTTTTAATGGAGAGGGCTAAAATGGTAGTAGAGCCAGCAGGAGCAGTAAGTCTTGCATATCTTCTTGACAAAAAGCCTACCAAAGGAAAGAAAGTAGTACCAATACTCTCTGGAGGCAATGTTGACATGTACTTGCTTGGCCAGATAGTTGCCAAAGGTCTAACCGAGATGAGAAGAATGGTCAAGATATTCATTGTGCTCACTGACAAGCCAGGTGCCCTAAAGGAAGTGATAGACGTAATATCATCCCTAAGTGTGAACATAGTTGAAGTGGTTCATGATAGATTGAGCTCAAACATTCCGGCAGGTACCGCAGGTGTAACTTTGAGTCTAGAAACTGAGAATCCCAAGCATGCAGAACGTCTCATAGCAAATCTAAAACAAAGAAACATTATGTTCAAGATAGTTACTTAGAAACAGATTTTTTACTGGATTTAGACTGCAAATCGCCATCACAAGGTCCTGTCATCTTCATTGTATTTCTAACTGTTAACGCAGTTGATGGTATTTGATATCGGACCTATTCATCAATTATTGTAGTTCCATCTGAAAACACGGTTACTTTTTTTTCCATTATTCTACAATACAACTACTTTTTCATCAGTAAGAATGATGTCTTTGAATCCCTTTATAGTCACATTACCACCTCTCTTGTTTTCGCAAAACCATGATGGTCACCTATTATTACCTAACGACTATGATGGCGTCAGGCTTGGAACCAATGTAGTGATTATAAGATAGGAGTTGAATCCAAGTATTATTCCTACAACCACGAATGCGATAATTGTTGTGATCTTTTTATTGACAAACTCCCCCATCAGATTCTTGTTCTTAGAGAGAAGCACCAAAGGAATCATTGGCAGTGGGATCAATAAACTAAGTATGACTTGGCTGTATACCAGTATGTTTAGAGGGTCTATGCCGAGCAATACTGCAATAGTTGTTGGTACTACATTGACAAATCTAGTTATGAAACGACGAAACCAGACGTTTGTCTTCTTTCCTAATAGACCTTCATATATTGACTGACCAGCTATGGTTCCAACTACTGAAGAGGAGATTCCTGAAGCTAATAGAGTTACAAGAAAGATTACTCCAGCTCCAATACCAAATAGAGGGACCAGTATCTTGTAGGCGTCAGATATGGAAGAGACACCAGAGTTGTGAGGATGAAATGCCGATGCGGCTACTATCATTATTGCTGCATTTACCACCCCTGCAATGGTAAGAAGAAGGACGCATTCGTACAGGTGAAACTTACGGGCTTTTCTTTTTTCAGATAGCGGTTTATCATGTACTTTTCTTGCTGCAAGCGACGTATGAACAAAGAGCGCATGCGGCATAACCGTAGCTCCGATGACTCCAACCGCTATCATAAGAGCACCACTATTCTCAAGCATGGGCATGACCGAATGGTATACAATGGATGACAGATCTGGTTTTGTTAGAAAGAGCTCATAGAAGAAGCCAATTCCAATAACCGATACAAGCAACATGAACATCTGCTCGATAACTCTGAACCTACGTGTTGTCAGGGTAAGTATCAAGATAACATCAAATGCTCCAAATATTGAAGCATAAATCATAGGTACGCCAAATAGCAAATTTAGAGCAATAACAGTTCCAAGATACTCTGCCAAGTCTGTCGCTGCAGCTGCTCCCTCTGCAGCAAGCCAGTATGGAATAATGAATATTTTTTTCTTAAATTTTTCACGCAATATCTCTGGTAGAGATCGCCCTGTAGCGATTCCAAGTTTTCCAGATAGATACTGGAGAAGCATCGCCATTCCACTTGCAAGCCATACCACCCATAACAGATTGTAGTTGTACGCTGCGCCTCCCTGAATATCTGTTCCATAGTTTCCAGGGTCCATGTATGCAATACTGACAATGACGGCAGGACCCATGTAGGAAAATAGTTGTACAAGCATGCTGTTGCGATAAGCTGCCCTGATCTTGGAAAACCTGCTGGTTTTTGCGGGGATCTCTGTCATGACTTCTAATTTAAGGAATTTTCAAGCCACATATAATGTTTAGCTTAGGCTACATTATTTAGCTTGGTCTAAATTCAAATATGCGTAGAAGCTGTTATTATCAGCAAACAAAAATGTGATCTGGTTGACAAAAACTAGATCGCAATGGAATGGTAGTTCTTTTCTTACGTGGTCAGATGTAGAAACAGATGTAAAGATCCTTGCAAAGAAAATAAAAAATACAGGCTTTAGGTTTGATGAGATCGCCACTGTATCAAGAGGCGGATTGATTCCAGCTAGATTATTAGCTGACCAGTTAGATATTAAGAGCATACTTGTTGACAAAAATAAGATATCAGCCAAGACATTGTTTGTAGATGATATCTACGACTCAGGTAAAACTTTTAAAAAAATCGTCGCGCAAGCAGAATTACCCGATAATTTCGTATATGCAACTCTAATGGCGCGAAGAAAAACAAGATATCCAAAGCAGTTGATCTATGCAAAAAAAACTAAAGGTATGGAAT
>JBARDK010000206.1:0-2297 GCA_049795075.1 Nitrosotalea sp.
CTTCCATACAGTAACATGGGAAAGAAAGCACTTGCCTATCTGTTAAGACATGAGTGGAGAAATATGCCATATTGGAAGAAAATAATTGAAAAGATGGGGATGACAGAGCCTGCTCCAAAAGACCCACGAGGAACAATTGAATCAATTCTTGCCGATGAAGAATTTATGGCAAAAGATCATGAATTTACAAAGCGATTTACACAAACCGAAGAATTTCAAGATGCATATGATTCAAAACTTGCAAGCTCTTTGATTGCATCAAGAATAGTTGGAAATCTATACACTGCATCTCTCTATATGGGTTTTAGAAGTTGTCTTGAATTCGAATTTCAAAAAGGAACTGATCTTGAAGGAAAAAGATTTGGATTTGGTTCCTATGGGAGCGGTAGCAGCGCAATGGTTTTCAGTGGTGTGATAATGCCGGCATACAAAGAAATTGTAAAAGACATGAATTTAGAGTCGGAGATAGGTAATAGGGTAAAGATCTCACTTGAAGAATATGAGGAAATTCACGAAAATAAGCGAGGTCCAAGTGAAAACCTAATAGATAGCAAAAAAGAATTCGTGCTAGTAGGCGTAGCGAGTACCCCTGAGATGCGCGGTCAACGCACGTATGTTTTTAAAGAATAGGGAAAAGATTTTTGATCTAAACGATCACTGAAAATCAACAAAAAAGATATAAAATCATAAAATTCTAAAGAGAGTATGAAAGATCGTTCAATGCCAATCTGTTTTACTGCAGAACAATATGGTAAAATTGAGCAAATTGCAAAGCAGAAAGGAATGCTTAATGCAAGCCAGCTTATCGAAAAAGCCATAAACGAACTATAAAAACATCGATAAGTTCTTCTTTTTCATTCCAAGTCTATCAATCTTTTTTAATAGAATTGATTTATTTTGGAGTATGAGTCTATTCGGACGAAAATCTGCAGTTTGTGCCATCTGTAAAAAGCAGTTAAGTCATAGACATAAACCAAAAAGAGAGTGGCAGATAGATGGTCTACTCTGTGGTGATTGCTATGTTACCCAGATGCAGAAGTTTTATGATCTTAGTTTAAGACAAAAATGCATTATTTGCGGTGCTGAAAAAGATGTTCCAGATATGTGGGAACCAAAATACCCCTGGAACATGAAAGGGTTGCTTTGCAAAGTATGTTTTGATAAAAAAGATGAAGAATACAAGAACTTGAAGGCATTTTGCAAGATCTGTGGAAAAAAGCTTGGCATGATAAGGTATAATCCTAAAAGTAAATGGAATATTGACGGGAATTTGTGTAGAGAATGCTGGGATTCTCAAAAGGCAAAATTAGGATAGAAATGCATCTTTTTAAGAAATACAAATGTGAGAAATGTGGTAGAAAATTTGGACAGCAGGAGGAACTAATGCATCATGAGCAAATTACACATGATATCTCTATGTATGATTGCAAAGAATGTAATCTTTATTTTCCTAGCATGGAAGCTATGAGGACACACTTGCAAAGAATACATAGTTATCAAGGAAAAAGAGATTCTCAGAAAGCTTTTACAGTCTTTACCACTGGCGGTCTTACCTTTGTGAATACTCTGAAACCGCAGATGCACTTTATTTCTGGGAGTCTTGTCAACTCAGATTGGCTTACGCGCGTACCACATCTCATACAAGCATAAAATACGCTGAAACTGGATGGCTTTTCTTCTTGTATGCTATTTTCTTGTATTGGTTCAGACATGATTTATCAAAAAGTTATCTGTAATTTAAGGCTAACACAAATTATTTGAGTGTCAGCTCAATGTAGACATCGTTTGGGATCTTGATTCTCATAAGTTGCCTGATTGCTCTGTCGTCCGCACTCAAATCTATGACTCTTCTATGTATACGCATTTCCCATTTTTCATATGTATGAGTCCCTTGTCCGCAAGGGGACTTGCGAGTTACAACATTAAGTCTTTTCACAGGCAAAGGAGTTGGACCTTTAACTTTAACACCTGTCTTCTCTCCTATTCCTTTTATTTCACTGCAGACTCCATCCAGCCTTTGCAAACTTGTGCTTGTTAGTTTTATTCTAGCTGTTTGAGTCAATCAGATCACTATTTTGTGAACTTTTCAGTGATCTCTTTTACTATGCCCGCAGCAATTGTTGCCCCCATGTCTCTGAGAGCAAATCTTCCAAGCTCTGGAAAGTCCTGGAATGTCTCAATTGGCAATGGTCGCACTGGTTTGATTCTAACAATGGCAGAATCTCCTGCCTTCAAGAATTTCGGATCTTTTTCTTCAATCGCGCCTGATTGTGGATTGATCTTAGCCTCGAATGCAA
>JBARDK010000207.1:0-8799 GCA_049795075.1 Nitrosotalea sp.
ATGTGACACAACTCTATCTCCAACCTTAATTGTGGTAACACCATCTCCTACTGCAACAACTTCCCCCGCTGCATCAGTTCCTGAAATATGCGGCATTGGAATCTTGATTGGTTTTCCCCTCATTCCCCAAATATCATCATGGTTTAATCCTGCGACCTTTACTTTGAAAACAACTTCATTTTGTTTTGGGTTAGGATCAGGTACTTCCTTTATTTTTAGAATCTTTGCATAATCATCTTCTGGCGCATACTCTTCGTAAACCAGAGCTTTCACAAGTCATACTATTTGAAATGGTAATATTAAGAAATGGTAATATTAAGAAATGGCAATATTAAGAAATTGTAGAATAATTTCACAAAGAATTCGAATAGAAAAACAATGACAGTAAAAAATTAATTCTAGTGGCTATGTCCACAACCACAAGAATCATGGCTTTCTACTGTTCCTTGCATTTCCTTTCCTGAACATTTAGAACATTTGTCTGAGCCAGTAGCAGAAAAGAATCCTATTCCGCATACAACACATTTCATGCTTGTCATAAAAGAACTGCTTTTTGCCTGTATTTATTGATACAGATTGCTAATTCTAGTAGGCAATATTTTGCAATCAGGCCTTTAACCTAGATGTTTACCTTTTTGATTCAATTTTCTACAACCAGCCTACGTATGAGCGTCGACATCAGACATGCCAATTCATAGAATTTATTAATTGATTATGTCGGTATGGGAGTATGATGTCAAAACCAACGAACGTATTATTTGGTCTTTTGACCCTAGTTGCGATTCTTGCAATAGCTCCATCAGCTTTTGCACAAGAGTCTGGAACAACTGTAAACATTTCAGCAGGCGCAGGCTCGAGTCCAAACTGTTCACAAGCAAACAACTGTTTTGACCCAGATATTACCAATGTAGTACCAGGCACAACTGTAACATGGCAAAACAATGACAAAGTCAGCCACACTGTAACAAGTGGCAGTCCATCAGACAATCAGACTGGTACTATCTTTGATAGCAGTTTGATTGCATCTGGAAAGGACTATTCATTTACCTTCAACAATCCTGGCACATACAGCTACTTTTGCCAAGTTCATCCATGGATGACAGGCCAAGTAATTGTAGGAGCAGCATCTACAACTTCCAACACAACTAGTAACAATACACCGACAACTAGTACTGCACCAAGCATGAACATGTCATCAGGTACAACTATGTCTTCGACACCAGCAAATACGACTGGCAGTAACACAACAACTAGTACTGCACCAAGCATGAACATGTCATCAGGTACAACTATGTCTTCGACACCATCAATTAGCAATCAATCGAATAGCACAACACCGACAACTAATACACAGCCAGCACCTACTACAACTAATACACAGTCAGCACCAGCACAACCTAGTGAAACATCGTCTGCTCTAGCACCTACATCTAGTACACAATCAACCGGCAGTACAGATCCAAGCCAAATGTTTGGATGGGCTACAGGTATGACAGTTGCTGCAATCCTGAGTGGCGTAGGAATTTGGACAGCAGTGCGACGCAGGTAAATTAGATGGAAGTCAAAAAAAAAGACTACATCCTTTTTATTTTTATAAAATCATTTCAATTAAAACATAGGCTTTGATATTAAGCAGTTTACACAGATTACATCTTCAAAAAGAAAGATTTTCCAACATTCTTGATTTCTTTTTCTGAGAGATCTTGTTTGCGAGCAGATAGGGCCCAAGTAAGGAGCAAGAGCATGAAATTATTCTGGAATCAGTTTTATGTTATTTCTCATCAATGCAATTCTTGTTTAAAACAGCCTTAGGTGATTTTTTAGGTATACTCCAGTATGCCGCCCTTTTTTTAGAAGAGGAACATAAACTTGCGAGACAAAAAGAAAAGGAATACGAGTGTGCTGTGTAACAATTAGAGGGACAAGCGAGGTTGTGCGCTTTACCACTTTTTCAGAGTAATCCCACATTTCCTCCTCGTATTTGCAAAAGTCCTGATATGCTTTTTCTGCATATTTAGCATATCGGCGCCAATCCTTTTTGAGAATTTTATTTGGATTGAGTTCATTCCAATATGGTATTTTTGAGCCAAGGTCATTCTCGTCAGAAATTTCGTCATTAGCTTTTTGGTTATTTAGATTTTCGTCTATACAGTGAATATGATCTGTGCGAAGGATTTGATACGCCTCGTTTATTAACTTAAATTTTTTATCATCTTGTTTTGAGACGCTTTTGTCAGGATGGTACTTTAGTGCCATCTTTCTATATGCATCCTTTATCTCCTGTACGGACGCTCCTTTCTCTAGACCAAGTAGACGGTAACACGTGAAGCTATTCAATGTTAGATATTTGTTAAACTATTTTAAAAAAGTTTAATTTCATTTTCTTGTTCTAATTGAAAAATAAATTCAATCAAGAGGAAAATATGTCCAGGCGGCACTACGAAAAACAAGGTTACTACATCCCTTCTTATCAGTAAATAGGCCATGGTTAACCTATCTACCAAGCCTTTAGGACAAAATAGTCGTAGTATCATTGAAATATTTAGTAATCAATTTACTATTAGTTGAAAAAACCAGTACTTACAATAGTAATTGGTGGAATCCTTGCGGCAGTTGTCATATTTCTTGCGTTCAGTTTTCTTCCCATAATACCGCCTTCGCAAAAATATGATATCTCGATTAACCCTATCCTTGTGAAGGATGAAATGGGTACAGAGACTCATGTCACCATCAAGAACATTGGAATGGATGCACTCACTAATGTTACGGTTAACTATGGTGGAACCGCAAGACCTGACATAATTCCGATTCTCAACCCAGGCGACAAGATTATGCTCTCTCCACCTGATGGTAGTGACCTCACGGAGGTACGAGTTACAACAGACCAAGGAATCAACATAACACAGCCATACACAGTCCCTGAAAGTGCTCCTTTTGTCGGAAACTCTGGTTATGGCGGATAACAGTATATAGAATTGCAACTGCCAAAAAAGGTTACCAGACATTTTCAGTTTGACTGTGATGGACTTATGAATTTTAAAATTTCTTCAAACAGTTTATTCTCTTCTTAATGCTACCATTGGGGAAAGTCGTGATGCTTTCCAAGCTGGATATATTCCAGCTGCCAAGCTTAGGGTAACTGAGAGAACCCAGACCTTTAGAAGATCAGTTGGAATATAGATTGGAGGAATGTGAATGTCGCCGGAACCTTGGACACTTGTAGTGGTAAAGATGCTCAGTACATAACCTGCACCCATGCCAATTATCACTCATAAAGAAGCTCCAATAATGCCTATCAATGCGGCTTCCACTATGAATAGCTCAAGAATATCAATATTCTGCGCTCCAATCGCCTTCATGGTACCTATCTCACGAATTCTCTCTGTCACAGAATTGTAAAGTGTAGTTACGATTCCAACAGCACCCACTACAAGTGCAATTATTCCTACCATTAGTGTAAAGGCAGCATTACCACTTGACGCCTTTTGTGTTACCGCCATTATGGCCGATGGGGTTGTTACACCGAGGGTTGGACCATATTGAGTTACTAGCTCTTGTTGTACCGTACTAACATAATCAGACGATACTGCTGCTACAACTAGCTGATCATATTTTGTAGATTTGTGCAACAACTGGTTGCCTGCATCCAAGCTAATTATGATTGAACTGTCAATTCTTGTATTTCCAGATGGTTGCATTATTCCAGATACAATGTAATTCTGGACTTCCGTCGCGGGTTTTCCGGTAGTAGCTGTATATGAATATGTGAGTTTGATTGTTTGTCCCAGAACAACAAACGGCGATGTTGCTCCAGGAGGATTTGCTATGGTATCTCCAACTAATGCTGACGCTCTATTATTTGGGTTTACAGTAGAGCCGTCAACATACTGAAGATTTGGCAGAATCACAGTGAGCTTTGTCGGGTCCATTGCAGTTACTGAAACATGTTGAGTCTGCCCCGCAGAATCAAGTTGGACGGACCCTGAATACTCTGGAACTACGGTTTCTATGTACGGTAGCGTACTTATCTTACTCAATACAGCGTTATTGATTGTAATTGAGGCTTGAGTGGATGAACCGTGATACGAATGCTGTCCTGAACCTACATAAATTACATTTGCAGCCAATGCGCTAAACTGGCTTTCTAAAAATGCTGCTTGACCTGCACTCAGCCCATTGAGGACGACAACCAAACTGCTACCTAGAACTACCATCAGCACTGTCAGTACAGTCCTGACTTTTCGGTCTACCAATGCATCAAACGCTAGGGAAAAGATATCTCCTGGGTGCATGTTATTTTTTGTCAGAACTATCCAGTGCTGCTACTATATCAGTGTCATTTCCTGCAAGCATCTTCATTTTTCGTTTTTTCGACTTTATTCTTCTTACCACAATTGCGCCTGCAATTGCTGCTATGATAATTCCTATTAGTATTGGCAGAGGAATTGGAATCAGATCAAGGATGGACCCCTGTTCGTGTCCAGTGGTTGTACGCGGTGCTTTTCCTACAGATACTGTCCCATTCAAGATTAGTGTATGTGGGTTCTTTAGGTCATCAGCATATACGACTTTAAACGATACAGGATAGGATCCTGGCTGGAGATAGTTTATGCCACTAAGAGGAATGCTAAATGGTATAGGCGAGTCCGGAGTTAGGTCACCCAAGAACTGTGGAGCCATAGCCTGTGATCCTCCGCCCATCCCGCCTCCTCCTTGATGAGTGCCACCAGATCCACTGCCACCGCTGTAGCTGCCAGATCCACTGCCACCGCTGTAGCTGCCAGTACCGTTACCAGTCGCATTTGCCATTCTTGCTGCCCTTATGTCCTGCAAGATTGGAGATTTGTAGAGCTGTACTGTAGTATACAAGCCAGTTGTGCTTCCTTGATTTAACAGACTGCCTGCTAGGTTTGGTGTATTTCCGACATAGTTTACTGCCAAGCCATATAGTTGTAATTTAATATTACCAACCACAAATGCACCTAGTGTAAGTGAATTAGTTTCTGTCTGCCCTTGTGACACATAGTTTGCATTCAAAGTAAACGATGTTGGCGTATCAATCAAGGTGTCAGCTGCAAATACACTGGTGGATAATACTTGCTGTTCACCTGGCTCCAGTCTTGGAATGCTCCATGTAGATTGCCCTACAACAGAAACAGAGCTAGACGAAGTTGACGGCACAAGTGAGACCACTAAATTATCGATTTGATTTGTACCGTTATTTGATACGACAAAATTCAGAGGAGATAAGTTTCCTGCAGTAATGACAGGAGAAGTATTGTTACCAGCATATGTCAGACTCAGTGATTGCGGAGGTACCGGAGAAATGAATATGCCTGTATCCAATTGAGTGGTCAATTGTTTACCCCAAGCATTTTCGTATACAAGCGATACCGATACGTCCTGTGTTTGACCTGCTGCAGAAGTGGCAGGAAAGACAGTGATACTTATCGGTGCAGAACTGTTAGCTGGAATATCACCCAAGTTGAATTGGTTAGCCCCAAGATTGACAAGATTGGTAGTAGTAGATGACAATGTGAGAGTACCGGTTGATCCTGAACCTGAATTTCCTTTTTGACCAAGATTTGTGATCGTGGCTACCACTCCAGTTGCCGGGGCTGAACCCTTGTTCAAAACAGTGATGATCATTGGATCCGCTTGTGCTGGAGCTATAGTTTTTGTGTCTGTTGATATATCCATGATTACTTTTCCGGGAAGAACAAATGGAACTTCAAGTAATGCTGAAGTGCAACTCTGTATGTTGAGTCCAGCTGCCCCTACCCCTATTTTGTAATTAACTACCATTGTAGTGCTAAATGTACCAACCTTGGCGCTATCCAGTACATTAACATCAAAGAACAAAATGAATGTCCCCCCAGCTGCCACTTGACCGTAATAGCTAGCAAGTGCAGAGCTACCTGTTGCCACCCTTGATGCAGTATTGTATTGCGTAAGGAGTTGAGGTATCTTGCTTTCACCAGTTGCAACAAATCCTGCAGGTAAATTCAGATATGCAGTTACGGAATTCAGCGGATTATCGCCTCTATTATTTAATACAACAGCAAATACCTCAGCGCCTTCTCCTGGCCCTACTTCTTTTTTAATTGGATTAGTGGCGGTTGCACTAGTGTCTACTACCCCTTGATCAACCCAATATGCATCTACTGCCACAGGCCCTTGATAGCTACTATCAATTGTTGTGGTAAGCGGTACCGAACAGTCATTTTCTTGCATAACTTGTGCTGACGATGACAGTACACTAAATGATGAGCCAAACAACATTACAATCAAAGCAACGGAAGTAATCTTTGGTACAAGATCTCTTCTGAAGATAATATGAAATATTTTAGATAGACTAGTTTGTGACATCTCGCTCAATTCTCCCATCTTTTATTAATATAGATCTATCTGTGGACTCTGAAAGCTCTGGATTGTGTGTGACCATGATTATCGTACGTTTGAACTTGTGTGACAGTGTCCTGAGCATATCAAAGACATCAGCCCCAGTTTTTGTATCAAGATTACCTGTAGGTTCATCTGCCAAGACTATGGTAGGATTGTTTACCAGAGATCTAGCAATTGCTACCCTTTGTTGCTGACCTCCACTGAGATTAACTGGCTTTTGTGTTGCCTTGTCTGCAATTCCCAAAGCTTCCAAGATTTTCATTGCACGCATGTTGGCTTCAGATCCATCCATGCCAGCTATTGTTCCCGGTAATTTTACATTCTTGAGAACAGTTGTCCTGTTGATAAGATTGAATGATTGGAAAATAAATCCGATAAGACCGTTTCTCATTGTAGCTATTTCAGAGTCGTTTAAAGAGAAGATGTCTATTCCATTGATATAGACTTTCCCAGAAGTAGGTCGGTCTAGAGCACCTATCATATTGAGAAGGGTGGATTTACCGCTACCTGAAGGCCCTACTATGGAAACAAACTCGCCTTTTTTCACAGTGAAACTAATGTTGTTCAAGGCCACAACTTTTCCCGCAACAGAATCAAATACTTTTGATAAATTTTTGACTCCAAGCGCTATTGAACTTGAACTAGTGTCAAGCTCTGTTGATTCGCTTACCATTTTAGCAGAATTGCGTTTGTTACCTGATTTATCTCTATTCAAAATATTTCTTACACTCCGGGTGGTCTTTTTCAGTATAATTAAATGACTTTGCAAAAAATTTATCAAGATTGTAAAAAAAATAAGCACTATATGTGCCACATAATGTCTGCGATTTTATCGTAAGAACATGTCTGACGTTTGCGTCAAGATAATTTGTGTGGGCACCTCTACCAAAGAAGCACATACTAAGATCACAGGGGTTGTGAAAAATTCTCATTTCCTCTACAGTAGAACTCAAAATCATGCCCACATCTCATCATCAAGACGGTGAAATTAAATAATTGTCAAACTTTGTTCAGGAACATTGTTACTGCAAGTACACCAATCAAGAACAGATCTTGCAAAAATATCATGTAAAAGCTTAATACAGAATTTTACTTCCAACAAGGCGATATCCTTGTCGCATGAGTATCGTGATCGGGTCTATATAAGAAAGGATATACTTTTGAAACTTGCAGAATTCGGTGAACTTAATCAAACAAATCTGCTAAGCTATTGCGGTTTAAACTTGATGAAACATAAGGACATACTAGAAAGTCTGGAACGAAAAGGCTTCATAAAAAGGACAGAGATACCCTGGGGAAATAAGAAAGTGATAAAATACTCAGTTACAGAAAAAGGCAGGCAGCTCTGCAAGATGGTTTTGGAGCCTTATGAGGAGATCTTTCCAAGAAGTGAAAAAAATGCTCGGGAACAAGGTTAGCGAAATGTTTTATTCACAGATAGGGTAGTTGGTTATCAAATTGTCTAACCCGGATAAAAATCAAGATAAAGAACCAAATGAAGATAAAGACGGCAAGGATGCTCCAGAAAATCTGTTTAAGATGGTAGATGATCTTCTCACTCATACAAATAGCTCAAGGCGTATATTTCTCATCTTTATTGCGTCTGCCCTAATTTTTGCCCCTGTCGCACTTGTTACTGGAGGAATACTTCTAGGTCATCCTCGATACAGTATAGCTAACCTTGAAAGATATCATGAGGAGATTGGCAGTAACATGGCCTTTGTTGGTAACATGACACATAATGGCACTCAATTATTTCTAGTTGAAAAGAACGGCAGTTCTATTGTCAATGAGATTCCTTTTCACCCTCCTCTTCGTACCATGCATCAAGATGCTCCAATATTTCTAGGGATACAAGTATTCATCTTTGTCTGTATAATATTTGCCGCAGTGCTGCTCTTTGTTGCACTTAAGGAGTATAGCTTCTTTTCAAAGTGGAATGCAAGATACAAGAGATACAAGACAACACAAGACAAGATAGATGACGAGTTGGGCAAGGATTAAAACAGTTATTTCCAATTGCATTTCTCACCAAACAATTAATGTATTGATATCCATTACAACAAAAATTTAATCCAGATAATTTATGAAAATTTAACTTGATGATATTTTTATAATGACACTTTATGTTGCCGGTATGTTTTAATTATAAAATTAATAGGTTTTGATGATGTGAGCCAGTCAGAGACAACGTGAGACACCCTTCAATTACTCTTCTCATCTACAACAAATTTAATGCCTCACGATTTACGATGCATGTTTTATATGATCACTAACCTTGTTAACGAACAAGGTGTCGCAATCCATTATAAATTGCGCAGCTAACTGTATGGTATAATGAACATACAAGAACTGAAGACACATCAGAAACTGCTTGCTATGATTCTGGGCGTT
>JBARDK010000208.1:0-4348 GCA_049795075.1 Nitrosotalea sp.
GTATAAGGCATCCTGTTGCGTAAAATGCAACAAAATGTTATAACTATCAATCAAACCATAAACCACAATGACTGATAAATAATCTAGGCATCAGGCGATCACTTGGTCAAATTCTTACTATCGCAAAGTTTTAAAGGCCATAATATATGATACTCAAACGTGAACGCCAAACTCCTAGCCGTGGTAATGATCACCGGTTTAGTTCTAAGTGGAAGTTCTGTTTACCTAAGTAAGATGGTATTTGCAGACGATCAATGGTCTAACATAGCTCAGCGACAACTTATTGCTCAACAAAGAGCAGCATTGGTCTATTCTGACAAGTATCAATTTAACAACGTGAACGGATCACAAAGAAACTGGTCTGGCCTATCTTTTACTACGACAGATGAGAATACTGTAGGACGAAACTTAGCAGCAGGATCACATGTATCTTTGGAAAATGCCTTGGCGCAATTTGATAAGATTCACGTAGCACAGCTTCAAAGCTTGCAGTCTACCAACTACACAGGCTTAAACAGTATAACTACTGATGAGCAAGGAAGAGACAGAAATATCATGATTGCTGATGCAAGGGATCAATCATTGAATGCATCTCAGTCTATCGTCTCACAATTATCTATGATAGACGCAGCTTACACTAATCTGCAAGATCATGGAACAACAAATGAACAAAACACAGGTAATAGACAAGCTCAAATTGATAAGACTTGGGATTCTATGGACGCACAAGCAACTGCTCTTGTAAATGCTCTCACCAGGATTGACACTGCTTATCTGAACCTACAATCAGGTGGTACTACAAACGAGAATACTCAAGGTCGTCAACTAGATGCAGCTCAAGCATATGCACTAAGCAAAGCAATTCAGATATTCCAAGAGATTCATGCAAAGACTCTTGCAGATACTCAATCCACAAACTATACTGATCTCACTAGCACAACTACAAATGAACAAAACAATGACAATAGAAATGTTGAGATTACGAATGGAAGTCAGATGGCATTGCAGAATGCACTGAACCTTTACAACGCATACTACCAAGGTGACGGTCTTAACCAAACAACATATTCTCACTAAGTTCAAGAAAATTTTTTAATTTTATTTATCCTATTCATAGAGCCAGCATAATACATGGCCAGATTCTGTTTTAATTTTGGGCGGCTCTTTTCTGCATTTTTCCATTGCATGCGTACATCTATCATAGAACCTGCATCCTACTGACGGGTTGGCCAAGTTGGGCGGGTTGCCTTTTAGAGATACAAAGTCTGGCTCATCTTTAATTTTTGGCATGGACTTGAGTAATGCTTGGGTGTACGGATGTTTGGGATTTGAATAAACCTCTTGTAAAGTGCCAAATTCAACTATCTTTCCAGCATACATTATTCCGACCTTGTCTGCTATTTCAGATATTATGCCAAGGTCGTGGGAAATCAGTATGAGTGACATACCTTCTTTTTTCAGTTTTTTAAGCAAACCTAGGATCTGGGCTTGTACTAGTACATCAAGTGCTGTGGTAGGCTCGTCTGCAATTACTAGATTCGGTCGTAAGATTAGTGCCATGGCAATTACCACTCTTTGCTTCATACCTCCGCTAAGTTCGTGAGGGAATTTGTCTAATACTGTGGGGGATAAACCGACTGAATCTATGGTATCATTTATCATTTTCAGGCGGTCTCCGCTATAATTGTGGGCTCGCAAGATCTCATCGAATTGCTGTTTGATTGAAAAAACTGGATCAAGTGAGTTCATTGCCCCCTGAAATATCATCGATATCTTCTTCCAACGGACAGTCTTTGTAAATTCCTCTTCTGATGTTTTTAATATGGATTTTCCATCTAGTACAATGTCCCCTTTGACAATCCTTCCGCCTGGAACCGACCTGATAATTGTAAGCCCAAGAGTGCTTTTTCCACAGGCGCTCTCTCCTACTATGCCAAGTGATTCATTGTTTTCAAGGGAAAAGGAGACTCCGTCTACTGCATGGACAGTTTTATCACGTAATTGATACTCAACACTGAGTTCTTCAATTGAAAGTGTGGTCAATAGTTAGAATATAACGTGCAAGTAAATCTGCCTTTTGAAATTGCGTGATCGCCAGCTAAATCTTGTAACTATATAGATCATGTGGCCTATATACATCAGACATTTAACTATGAAGTTTTAGAGTAGCTATATGACACAATGGATGTCGTGGATAAAGTCAAACGACAAGGAGATTTTATCGCTTCTAAATGCTTTGGCTTGCAAGGCAGAAGAAGCAGCAAAACTACTGGTAGACATATTTAGCAATTTTGATAAACTAGATGAAAACCATTCTAAAATAAAAAAAATAGAACGAGAAGCCGATGAATTAACTCACTCTGTTTTTGAAGAACTAAACAAAACATTCATCACGCCACTTGACAGGGAAGATATTTCCCGCATTGCTTCAAAGACAGATGACATAATAGATTACACTGAAGGCATATCTGGGAGAATCGTTAACTTCAAGATAAAATCTCCGCCTCCATACATGTTGGAGTTGGCAAAAGACCTTCAGTATTCTGCAAAAGAGATTAATCTCATGATCACAAGCTTGAACAAGCTGAAGGTAAACAAGTCTATCATAGAACACTGTCGTACCATTAGCGAAATAGAACATCATGCAGATGACATATACAGAAAGGCTGTTGGGGACCTGCTAGAAACAACTGATGTTATCAATATTATAAAACTGAAGGACATCTACGAAGCACTGGAAGACGCCTCTGACAGATGTCTTGATGTTGCTGACTCTATAGAAGACGTCGTTTTAAAATACACGTAGGTTTTGTATGATAGGGCTTGCTATAGGTGCTATAGTAGCGGCACTAGTTTTTGATTTTCTAAACGGATTTCATGATGCCGCAAACTCTATTGCAACCATTATTGGAACACGAATTCTCAAACCACTTCCAGCAGTCGGCATAGCTGCATTTGCCAACTTTGTCGGCCCATTTCTCTTTGGCGTCGCCGTAGCAACTACGATAGGAAAAGGGATCATTCATCCAGATTTTGTCACACTTAACATAATCATAGGTGCCTTGGCTGGTGCGATAGTGTGGGATATCATAACTTGGGTCTTGGGACTGCCGACCTCCAGTAGTCATGCGCTTATTGGCGGTATTCTAGGTGCAGGTATAGCAGGGGCAGGATTTAAAGCAGTAATTTTAGGTGGTCTTCAAACTGTATTGACTGGGATAGTGATCTCGCCAATAGCTGGATTGATCATATCTTTTCTAGTTGCACTATTGATAATGAAAATTTTTGCAAAAAGAAAACCAAGTACAGTAAATTCTGTTTTTGGCAGGTTACAGCTTGTTTCATCAACATACTTTTCGTTAACTCATGGCGCCAATGATGGCCAAAAAACAATGGGCATAATAGCGCTTATTTTACTTACGCAAGGTGTTATCACCAAATTCGAGATTCCATCTTATGTGATCATAATGGCTGCAACTGCAATGAGTCTTGGGACATTTTTTGGTGGATGGAGAATAATTAAAACAATGGCGCTGAAAATAACTAATCTTAGACCATACCAAGGGTTTTCTGCAGAGACAGGAGCCGCAACCCTTCTTGCAACTCTTGCTTGGGCTGGAATTCCGGCAAGTACAACTCATGCAATTTCTGGAGGTATAATGGGAGTTGGGGCCGTCAGACGATTATCTGCCGTTAGATGGGGCGTGGGGAAAAGAATTGTATGGGCATGGATAATCACAATACCTGCCAGCGCATCAATTTCGTTTGTAATCACGTTGATAATAAATGGATTAAAATAATTTGAATACCGTTTTATAAAATCCGGCTGAGTATGTAACTATGTCAAATCTCACATAAGTTTGGATGATAAGACGTCCTCAGAGATCGTAGGAATTAAGATTGAAGGTGGGAACAAATGGATCACAATTATCCAAAATATAAGAAAATATAGTTAGTTTGACCAATTTTTGGAAATAGTTAAAACCACAACCGTTATTGAATTGTGGTGGGGAATTTTGATGAGCAACATGGAGTTGCTTTAATGTCGTGTATAGAAGTTGTCCTAATGAGAAGAAATGGCACTAATTACCATTTAGTTCAAGCCCGACTAAACGCTATCTGTAATCGAAATCTTGTAGATTGTTACGAGTATCCAAAATACTTGCGAGATGTACTCAAAGAGATATACAAAGAGAACTACAGTTCGATCATAGACGAGATCAAATTGTATTTAGGTGACGACCTAATTAATGAAAAAGACATCGCCAATTTTCTAAAAATCATGGAAAGTTAGTTTTTCCATCAACCGAAATTATACACGGGGAGAAACAATACACTGGATTGATGG
>JBARDK010000209.1:0-4785 GCA_049795075.1 Nitrosotalea sp.
GTACAATATCACTCAGAGGAACGTGAAGATGACATTTACTCTGCATTTAACCAAGCCATAGACACTTCAATAAAAGACCACATCGATTTTGTGATACTTGCAGGAGACATCTTTCATGTACCAAATCCAAGCGGTAAGGCAATTGTTGTACTGGCAAATGCCCTGAAACGATTAAGACAAAATAACATCGAGTCATTCTTTATTTTGGGAGACCATGACATCAGCAGAATAAGGGCGACTCCTGTTCCTTTTGTATACCACAATTTAGAATTTTCAAGATACATAGGAAATGGCAACCCTCTCATGTACAAGGATATCCTCATAATGGGTTTTGACAAGAGACGAAAGAGCGAAATTCACACATTTGAGAACGATTTTGCTACGGCTGATCTAGCAGCAAGAAACCACCAAGGGCACAAGATATTGGTTTTACATCAAGGTATTTCTGAAATCAATAAATTTGCTGGAGAGTTAAATTCTACGGATCTACCAAAGAACTTTACATATTACGCAATGGGCCATTTGCACGACCAGGAACTAAAAAGATTCTCCCATCTAGGAGGACCATTGACATATCCAGGATCTATAGAAATGACATCAAGTGAGAGCATAAAGGACACACAGAAGGGATTTTACCAAGTAGACACATCAGGCCCTGAAGTCATTCCAAATTGGATAAAACTGGACACTAGACCTCAGATGTCTTCTAGGATCTCAATTGACAAACTTTCCGATGAGATTAGCGCGCTCTCTGAGAAGATCAAATCATGTAGCAGAAAGCCAGTGGTTGAGGTAAGAATAACTGGCGATATTTCAGATCCTGGATTTATCCAAACACAGATCTCACGATTATCTGAACTGACTTTACGGTGCTTTTGGAAACATGTGTCATCTGAACAAAATAATGGTTCCGTGTTCATTGAAAGACCAATAAAAATAGAAGAAGAAATGCATAAGATAGCAAAAGATATTCTTGGCTCTACTGAGCTTGCAAATTTTGCCATAAACGAGCTGTTGCCGCTTCTCTCAAAGGGAAGTATTGAGGAGGCAAATGCTGCAATCAGTGAAAACTTTGTACAATTCAAAAAGGGATTGAGAAATGCTACGATCAGTTGAATTAGTAAATTTTCTCTCTCATGCAAACACTAGACTAGAGTTTGATAACGGAGTAACAGTCTTTGTTGGACCAAATGGGGCAGGAAAGTCCAGCATAATAGATGCGATAACATTTGCATTGTTTGGAGAACACATTAGAAAATCTACAAAGGGATTACTACGTAGAGGAAGCAATCAGGCATATGCCAAAGTAGAGTTTTCCATAGGAAATAGACAATTTGAGGCAGTCCGTAAGATAGACCCAAAGGGAACTGTATCAGCTCAGCTTTACGAAAAAATCAATGAAGAGCAAGTTCCACTTGCGGCAGGTGAAAGAAAGCAATTTGGAGAATCCATGACACAGACAATAGAATCTCTAATAGGACTTGATTTTGAGAAACTCAAGGTAGCATCTATCGTACAGCAAGGCGAGTTGCAATCAATCATTGAGGCAGACCCGAAAAAATTCAAAGAACTTGTTAATGCAATAATTGGAATAGACAAGCTTGATACTGCATATGAGATTATGAAAAAAACCATTGATGCGTTTAGGATGTCTGTGAAGACCAGACTAGATTATGACGATACCAGTATAGAATTTCTTCAAAACAAGATGGATTCATTATCAAAAGAGATCTCATTTTTAGAACCTCAAAAGAAGAAACTGGAAGAAGAAAAGATAACACATGAACAGGAATTTTTCACATTACAGAACAAAATAGAGATGGATACACCAAAAGAACTCAAGTCAAAAGAGATAGAAAAAAGAAAAGACGAACTTGTGCTATACCTGAGAAACGCCGTAACATCCATCAAAAGAGAGATTACGGAAAAAGAAAGAAAATTTGCCGAGTGTGCCAGTAGTTTACCAGTTTTGTCGGTCAAACCGCAGGTGGAATCTGAGACAAAACAAGCACAGTATGACATTGAACGAATACGAAATGAATCAAAAGAGATGGGTGAAAAGATAGCCAAGATAAAAGGACAGCAAGAGATCGCTGGCAAGTTACATATGACAGATGGAAAATGCCCCGTGTGCGACTCCAAAGTAGATCACATCAATCCCTTGTTTGAAGAAGAACATCTACGCATAGAACTTGAGACTCTGAGAAAGAAAGTCGAGATTCTCTCTCAAGAAGAAGTTGCTAATCAAAACAAGAAGAAAAAGATGGATTTGAAAACTCAGCAGATCATAAAGGCAGAAAGCATCCTGTCCTCAAACAATATCAAGAGCCAAGAGGATTTGGCAAGACTAAAAGAAGAAATCGCGAGTTTACAAACCAATATCAAAGAAGTTCCTCTCGAAGTAAGTACGACAGGAAATCTGACACAGTTTGCAATAGACGAGTATTCAACTGATGCAATAAGGTCTATACTGTCACTAATAGAAGAGACGAGAGGTTTTGACGTTGTAAGCTTTAGAAATATCAAGTCAAAACTTGAACCGCAACGAAAACTTCTCAGCACATTAGACCAAGAACTAGGTGCAGCAACCACTAGACTAAAGCTTCACAAAGAAGAGTCTGAGAAAATTTCGCAGATATTAGGAGAATTGCATTATGTGAGACAATATGTTTCAAGTCTTGAAACTATTCGTGGTCAGATTTACAACAGGGACGGTCCTGTTGCCACAAGTCTTCGCTCATGGGCATTTGGGACAATATCGCAAAAAGCCTCAGAGTACTTGACTACATTTAACGTAAAAATTCAAAGAATCATTCTTGAAGACAAGGCAAGAGATATTGGAATTACATGTTATTCTGGTAATTCCACATTGGATTTAGAATCATTGAGTGGAGGAGAGAAGGTAAGTGTTGCGCTTGCATTACGTCTTGGCATGGCACACCTCATGGGTTCATCGAGCCTGAATTTCATCATTCTTGACGAGCCAACTACACATTTGGATCAAGAGAGGAGAAAATCTCTTGTAAGTGTGCTCTTGCAGGCTTTTGAATCAAATGTGGATGCCATATCTCAGTTCATCATAATTACGCATGATTCAGAGATCTTTGAAAACTCTAACATAGATGCAATATATGATTTCAAGTCAACTCCAGAAGGAACACTGGTTACGCCAATTTAGCCGCCAGTCAGTTTTGCAAATCGCTCGTTCTTGCAAAGGCTTTCCATAAATTTCAAGTTAGACAACGCCACTACTGCAGAATCTCTTACCTGTTCGCTTGAATCCTCAAGTGCTTTTTGCAGTGTCTCTCTTGCATCTTGAGAGCCAATCACACCAAGTGCAACAGCTGCTTCATGTCTAACAAATAGACTAGGATCATTTCGAGTTGCATCTTCTAGTGGAGATATTCCACTTCTCAGACACATCTGACCTAGAGAAAACGCGGCCTCGTGTCTTACCAATTCGTTTGAATCTTCCTTTAGCACACTTGCAATATATGGAACAACGTCTTCTCCACCCATGTCCACTAGAATACAAACGGCCCTGCACCTAATTACAAAGTCTTCATTATCCAATAGGTTGACAAAGTATTCCTTGTCCTTTTTCTCATATCTTTCTTCCATTTCAGATAAGAGGTCAAGGCGGTCTTTAGGAATAAGTTCCATGCACACAATTTTATAATCGCATATTTATTTCAATGACTGTATGAGTCGATTACGATATTGGAGATTAACAATAGAAGATCTCAGAAAGGCACAGTATGATCCAAAAAAAGTCCTGATCTGGGAAATAAAATGCACCAAGGATGACAAGGGTACGCATTTTGGAGTTTTCTGTTACAGAAACGGTACTCCGTGGGATTACGCATCCATTCATGGTATTGTCTTTTATCACAATCAGATAACTCAACAAGAAATAGAAAAAATAACTGATTTTCTCAAGGGCAAGTTTGGCGGCGAGCCAGCAGAAAAAGGCAGTAGAATATTTTTGAAGAATTCAAGAGAGATCTACGAGCCAAATGAGATAGCAGACCTTGCAGTTCAGATAGGAGACGCCTTTGAGGCAAGTACAGAACTATCTGTGGAATTGGAGAACTTTACAATTCCCGAGCAGGAACAAAGCAACTTGCCTTCAAGCAAAATTCTCCCCATACCTGGCAAGTAGATAAATAGGGTTTTGACAAAGTCTAAGATCTCTGATGGATATGTCAATGACGATCATGGAGCATCTGGAGGAGCTAAGAAAGCGAGTCTTCAAGATGATTATTGCAGTAGGAATTGTTACTTTCTTTATTTTAGGATTTCATTTGACCCCGTTTATCTACAATGGGATTCATCTGTACTATCCAACTTTTAGTCCATTCAACAACATTGCAGCGCAAGCCACTGTAGTCATGAAGCATAACTTGCTTCCACCTTCAGTACAATTAATTCAGACAGCCCCAGGGCAAGCATTTTTTGCACAGTTCTATATCGCAGTTCTGCTCGGCGTTGCCATAAGTATGCCAGTCATAATAAGAGAGTTCATGGGATTTTTGATACCAGCACTTGGCAAGAAAGAGGCGCAAATGATAAAATCTGCCACATTTCCCGCAATTGGTCTTTTTGCAGCAGGTTGTCTGTTTTCATACTTGGTTGTTACGCCATACACGTTAGCATTTCTCTACAAATATGGCGAGTCTGCAGGTCTTCTTACTTTTCTTAACGTAGTAGACTTTATCACATTTGTATTGCAATTTGCACTTGCATTTGGAATATCATTTCAGCTTCCACTCATAATGTATGCAG
>JBARDK010000210.1:0-3350 GCA_049795075.1 Nitrosotalea sp.
TTGACCATTCCAGCTGTATTTGCATCAAGTGGAGGTTCCATGATTGCAATTATTGTTACATCGGATGATCCTACTTTGGAAAATGATCTTGCAGCATACGATACTCAATCTAGTCTTACTGCTTGTACCGTTACAAACGGCTGTCTTGAGATTGTTACGCCATTTGGAATCTCAAACTCAAATCCCTCCGCGACTTCCGATGTCTCGCTTTATGTGGAGCAAGCACATCAGACAGCCCCTAGTGCAAAAATACTTGTGGTAGAAGCAAAATCGATTATGTGGCAGGACAAATGGGATGCGGCATACTATGCAGAAAAGCTGCCTGAGGTGGAAAAAATATCTTCAATTTCTTATTCCAAAGTTGCCATGGAACTTGGTCTAGTATTAAAGCAGAGCTAACCACACGTTAGTCTTTTCAGTATATGCTACAACTATTTTTACAAGCTACTTGACAGAACCCGAAATTCGTCAATATCAATATAGGAATTTGAATTCTATGTAGATCACACGTATATACTTGGAAAACAACTTATGGTTAATGACAACTGAAAAGACAGATGAGATCTCAACAGTAGATAGCATGACCAAACAAGAAATGGCTAAAATAATAAAAACTGCCAAAAAGGAATCTGAATCTTCAGAAAAAGACACTAGTTCAATCTGCGATGTCATGAAAAATAACACAACAGAGATAATTGAAAAAATAGAATCAAAATTTCCAATCTATGCACAGCTATACACCGATCTTTACACCAAATACCTGCACACCATAAATGACCTTTATAGTACATGCTATCTATCAGAAAAAGAATTTTTTGACAAGTTAGGAATGAACAAGCCAGCAATTCAAGCCTTTGATGCTTATTGGAAATCTATCACCACAATGGCCTTGTCCCAAATTGATATGGGTACAAATTTTGCAAAAATGTACGTACAATTTAGGCTTGATACAATAGACTCGTATGATAAAGTAGCTCATCTGATGATGGATAATTATGCAAGAGTCTGGAATCAGCTTAATTCATACAATAAGAAATAGAACATTCGAATTACGTGTAAACAACCACAACTTGAAAATGTCTATTACAATGATCTTTAAAATAAAAAATTGGGAAAATGAGTCTTAGCCGAGTCTTACAAGACTAGAATCTAATGAGTTAAAACTCCTGAAATGTTGAATAACATGTTCCAGCAATATATCAGCAGATAATATCATGACTACAAAACCCAAAATCCTTGCATTTGCAGGAAGTACCCGTATTGATTCATTTAATAAAAAACTAGTCAAGATAGCAGCAACTGGTTCAACAGAGGCAGGTGCGGATGTAACTGTGGTAGATCTTCGAGACTTTCCGATGCCACTTTATGATGGAGATCTGGAACAAAAAGAAGGACTGCCTCCTAATGCGCGCAAGCTAAAGGACCTGATGTTGGCACATCAAGGCTTTCTCATCTCTTCACCAGAGTACAACAGCTCTATTTCGGCTGTTTTCAAAAATGCAATTGATTGGGCATCGCGCCAGTCTGAAGGCGAAGTCAGTTTAGCTTGTTTTAAAGGTAAAGTTGCGGCAATCATGAGCGCTTCCCCCGGAGGACTAGGGGGCCTTCGAGGGCTGGTTCATGTTAGAGCAATACTTGGAAATATAGGAGTGTTTGTCCTGCCAGACCAAGTTGCTATTTCAAAAGCTCATGAGGCCTTCAACGCCGATGGAACATTGAAGGACAAAAAACAAGAAGAGCAAGTCAAAATGATTGGCGCAAGCGTTGCAAAAATACTGTCAAAACTAAACAGCTGAAATCAAAATTAGTAAATATATGATTGCGAGAACTTCAAAGCTTTTTTTAAATATTGATTCTAGGAGTCATTAATCTTTATAGGACGCTCTTCATGAATTGTAACACATCATGAAAAAGATTCTCATTTTTCCCATGTTTGCTATTTTAGCGCTTGTTATTATCGCAAGTCCGGTATACAACGCAAATGCACAAATCATTACGTGCGGCCAGGAAATTACTCAATCAGTAACGCTTGGCGCTGACCTTAATTGTATGGATAGCGGCACAGATGGCATATCAATTGGTGCAAACAATATTGTTCTTGACTGTGCAGGACACACGATAACAGGACCTGTTTCTTCTTATGCTACAACTGGCCTTAACGGCATAACACTTGTACATGCACATGGGGTAACTGTAAAGAACTGTCATGTGGTATACTTTGACAACGGCTTTGTGATACGATCAAACTCATCAAATAACAATCTGGTATCCGACAAGGCAGACAACAACGGCAATTATGGCTTTGATATAATGTCAAATTCAAATAACAACCAACTAGCCAATGGAGAAGCTGCCCACAATGGTGGCTATGGGTTTATCATAGAATCAAACTCTGGCAAAAACCAACTTGATAACAATCTCTCAAGTGGAAATGCTAGAGCAGGCTTTGTTGCCCTGACTGGCTCTAATGATAATACATTTGAAAACGACAAATCATATGAAAATTTACAGGACGGCTTTATAATTAGCTCAAGTTCTGGCGATGTACTGAAAAATAGCCAAGCAATAGGTAATACCTACAGTGGCTTTGCACTCTTTGGAAGCACTGGCATAAATCTTGAAAATAACACATCTGTTGGCAACGGCATGGTGGGATATCTACTACTTGTAAGCACAAACAACAAACTTGTCAATGATGGTGCAGAAACAAATGACCAAGATGGATTTTTAGCTGATTCTGGCAGCATTGGAAATACATATGATAACAACCAGTGCGAAAATAACCATACAGGTCCATCAAGTCCTGCAGGGTTGTGTAGCCAAAATTAATTGCGCAAGTTACTGTGTTACGTCTTGGGAGATTCTAATCTTTGATTTCAAGATGTGAAAAATCTAATCATATTCTGGTATGATTTGGAATAATGCTTATCTACCAAATCGCTACTTAATTGCTTCAATGATGAAAAGACAATATCTCGGGTTGCTACTAATCGTACCACTGTTTACTGTATCTATGGCAAGTACCTTTACAACAATATCTCCGGCAAATGCATTGATACAAAGAGATTTTTCGTATCTAAATGATCAACAAAAAACAGTGAGATATGGAGAAACCAACGTTTGTGGAGATCACATATGTGCACCTGGAGAATGGGATCAATTACAAGCGAACATTGCTTCTGCACAGCTTGGCAATAAGACTACAAGCACAACTCATGCAGCAATGTCTGTCGTTCCATCAACAAGTACTCCTGTTCAAAATATGTCCATGTCTGGCATGACTACATCGACATCAACTACCTCATCGCAAGACTTGGGTTCTGTTCTAAAATTATCTAATGCAAACCTAC
>JBARDK010000211.1:0-2407 GCA_049795075.1 Nitrosotalea sp.
ATAGAGTTGTGTCACATGGTAACATGTCATGCCGAATCTGTATGGTCTGCACTGAAGGTCGTGAGTATGATTGCCCGCAGAGAAAAATCTGGGGATTCCAAACCGGACCTCTATGGGGAGGATACTGCGAATATGCTCACCTACCAGAAGTAAACATGGTAAAAATTCCAGAGCGCATAAGCTATGAGGAGGCTGCAGGAGCTTCAATGACCATGACGACTTCATGGCACATGCTAGTGGGTAGGGCAAAGATCAAACCAGGACAGACAGTTCTCATAATGGGAGGAACTTCTGGGATGGGAACATTTGGAATTCAGATTGCAAAGCTATATGGCTGTGACGTCATTGCTACTGCAAGCCCAAACAAGCTTGAAGAATGCATGAAACTTGGAGCAGATTTTGCAATAGATCATAGAAAGGATGACTGGCACAAAGAAGTCTTTGCAATTACAAAAGACATTGCAAAAAAGAAGGGAACTAATTCTGGAGTAGATGTTATCTTTGAACACATTGGAGGGTCTCATTGGAACAAGGAATTGACATTATTAAAATACGGAGCAACTCTAGTTACAACAGGTGCCACAACTGGCTATGATGTGCAGACTGACCTCAGGCACATATTTTTCAAAGGGATAAACGTCTTGGGCTCCACCCAGGGAACTCGTGCAGAACTTGTAGATGGGCTATATTGGATGTCCCAAGGGAAGATAAAATCAATAATTGATTCAATCTATACTTTTGAAAATGCTGTAGAGGCACACACCAAGATGCTAAAAGGCAACTTTATTGGTAAAATTTTGATGAAACCAAGTTAGGTTTTTCGTCTACTTTTCAAGATAACGCAACTTCTAGAAACAACTGATAGAAAATCAAAAAAGAATTTGATCAATTTTACAATCTCGTTAATTGATACTCATAGAAAGTATGAAAACATGTCCAGATGATCTTACTATTGTAAAATGCTTTTGATCTTGCTGAGTATTTGGGGGTGTATGCCAGAACTTTCACAAGACTGTGTTGATATGACCAACGCATCTTCTACATATCTTGGAATCCTAGGGGGAGCGATAACAGGTGGCATAGTAAGCTGGTGGGTATACAACAGACAGGCGAAGACCTCTAAATCGCAAGACTATATTTTGCACAGAATTGAAGAGTTGGAGGAGAATCACGATGCCATATTGAAAAAACTAGCCGATTTTGATGATAAACATGAATCAACTCTTGACGCAATGAAAGAATTACACCGAAAAATTGATTTGCTCATACGCCAAGATGATGAGTCTTAAGAAAGTCCGACTTGATAAAAAGTGTAATTTTTAAAAGATAAGACGGCAGATCTTGAAAATACTGGGGCTGGCTTCATATCTCTTTATTTCATTTTCATGATAATAATTATGGAAACAGAAAATCTGTAACTTTTTCTTAAATAGCCGAAATGCGCTTAAAATACTGAAGAAAGCCCAATTCCAGACACAAAGTACCAAGGCAGGTGCTTTGGTACTAGGGTTTTCTTCCTTGTATCTGGTATGATGGTTTTTAAGATTTGTTATCTGACCAAACATCAGCAACTCTCTTTTTGTTATTTACAGCAATCAATAGCTGCAAAGTGTAATCGCTAGCAATTTTGACAACCATTAAAACAAAATATTTTTGGTAAAATCTGGCCAAATACATCTGATCCATAAATTAAAAGTTTTTTTACAATTGCTTATATAATGGTAAACTGATTCGCAATTATTGAATATTCGATTTAACGGACTTTTACTGCTTCTAGTCATACTTGGATCTGTCATAGCGGTTCCAGCCTTTGCACAGATGGCAAATTCGCAAAATATCACTAATACACAGATGAACAATTCAAGCCCTCGTAACTTGCCGCTTCCTGCTTTTATGAATACCAATTCTACAGTTTCGTCAGCAACAGTTGCACTAACAGTTACTACTGACAAACCATCCTATGGCGATGGAGCCAAGGTAATGATATCCGGCACAACGCGAGACTATCTTGGTGACACTCCACTTACACTTGAACTAAGAAGCCCGCTTGGAAACATAATCAAAGTAGACCAGATCACAGTGGGAACAGACAAGACCTTTTCTGATACAGTAACCGCTACAGGTGCTCTATGGCAATCTCCTGGAACCTATACATTATCTGTCTTCTATGGTAATAACAATGCAGTAGCAACATTCCAGTTCTCAGGCTCTGCTGGCGCTTCATCTGGTCCAAGTACTATTCCAGTTGATGGTACAAGCTATTCGCTAAGTTACACTATAACAAATGGCAAAGTTCTTGATATCAAGGCAGATCCAGCGTCCAAGTCTTTGACAGTATCAATTCAGACAACCGGTGATGGCCTATTGACAATTACCATGCCTAGAGCATTAATTGATGCAATAAACT
>JBARDK010000212.1:0-4854 GCA_049795075.1 Nitrosotalea sp.
ACACTATACCATTCAAACAAGGAACTCTTGATATAGAGGCAACAACAAATGCAGCTGAAAGTATATTGTTCATAATTAACTTTAAAAATTATGAAGAGATTTCAGCAGGCAATTCATTACGACTGGCAAAGGCTGCGTCAAAGATTGCCAAAAAGCATAAAATCAAAATCATAGTGTGTCCTCCACAGCACCTAATCTCTGAAGTTGCCAAGCTTCCAGTTACGGTATTTTCTCAACATGCCGATACCTCAAAAGTTGGCAGTACAACAGGGTTTATGGTTCCAGAGCTTTTAAAAAAATCTAGAGTCAGTGGCTCTCTAATCAATCACAGCGAGCACAGGATTACAGGTCAGGACATTGAACAGCTAGTTTTGAGACTGAAGAGTTTGAAGATGGTATCCGTGATATGTGTAAAAGACGTGAGTGAAGCAAGAAAATATGCAAAATTAAATCCTGATTATATTGCAATAGAGCCGCCTGAGCTAATAGGAAGTGGCAAGGCAGTATCAAAGGAGCGGCCAGAGATTATAACAAATTCTGTCAAGGCAGTCAAAAACGCAAAAAATTCCACCCGGCTGCTCTGCGGTGCAGGTATTGTATCAGGAGATGACGTGGAAAAAGCACTCGAGCTTGGAGCAGACGGCATCCTGGTGGCAAGTGGCATAGTCAAGGCCAAAAATTGGGAAAAAGTAATAGAGGAATTTGCGATGGCCTTCACAAAAAGTAGAAAAATTTGATATTACACGATTAATAGAGTTCTTGTGTGAAATCAGTCTATTTTTTTAACGAAGGTGACGGCAAGAACAAAAAATTGTTCGGCGGCAAGGGTGCAGGCCTGATGGAGATGACAAGGCTTGGGCTTGCAGTGCCTCCAGGTTTTACCATTACAACAGAGGTTTGCACCAGATACTACAGTAACAACAAGAAACTGCCAAAGAACCTCATGCATGAAGTAAAAAAAAATATTCAAAAAATTGAGAGAAGAACAGGCAAGAAATTTGGCTGGGAAAAGAATCCCCTCCTAGTATCTGTCAGGTCAGGCGCCTCAGTATCAATGCCAGGCATGATGGATACAATTCTTAATTTGGGATTAAATGATAAGACTGTTTTAGGACTGGGCAATTCAAGCAAGAATCCAAGATTTGCACTTGATTCTTATCGAAGATTTGTCCAGTTGTTTGGAAAAGTAGTCTTTGGTGTAGATGACAGGAAATTTGACAGTATCCTGCATGACGCAAAAAAGAAACAAAATGTACAACAGGATTACGAGTTGGATGAAGAATCATTGAGAAAAATAGTGTCACAGTACAAGGCGATTTGTCAAGAACATACAGGAAAACAGTTTCCAGAAGACCCATACAAACAACTTGAGCTTGCAATCGAGGCAGTCTTCAAAAGCTGGATGGGTGAAAGAGCAGTGGTATATAGAGAAAAATATAAAATTTCAAAAGATGCTGCAAGTGGAACCGCAGTAAATGTTGTCACAATGGTATTTGGCAACATGGGAGGCGACAGTGCAACAGGAGTGGTCTTTACACGTGATCCTTCAGACGGTTCAAAAAAGATCTTTGGAGACTACCTTGTCAATGCCCAAGGAGAAGATGTAGTAGCTGGTATCAGAACCCCACAGCCAATAGATCACATGTCAAAAGAATTGCCCTCAACATACAAACAATTACTCAGTACCTGCAACAAGCTTGAAAGGCACTTCAAGGAACCTCAAGATATAGAGTTTACAGTTGAGAAAGGAAAGTTCTACCTGTTACAAACTCGTTCTGCCAAAATGAATACGGCTGGAATGATTAGAACATCGGTTTCAATGGTAAAAGAAAAAATGATATCAAAAAAAAGAGCAATTCTACGTCTTCATCCTGAAGATCTAGATCAAATTCTACACAGAACTATCGATACAGAAGCAGTCAAGAGATTCAATCCCATAACAAAAGGCATACCGGCATCTCCAGGTGCTGCGTCTGGCGTTGTCATCTTTGATGTAAAAAGAGCAGTAAGTGTTGGGGAGAGTGGAACTAAAGTCATTCTTGTTAGAGAAGAAACCAGGCCAGAAGATGTGCCAGCATTTTTTTCTTCAGCTGGTATCCTTACAAGCAGAGGTGGAAAGACGTCTCATGCAGCTGTTGTGGCAAGAGGTATGGGAAAACCATGCATTGTTGGGTGTTCTGATATCAAAATTGATTACTCCGCAAAACAATTCCATGTTAACGGCAAAGCTATTGGTGAGGGAGAGATGATAACTGTGGATGGAAGTACTGGTAGTGTCTACACAGGTGAGATACCTACAGTGGAACCAAAACTGACAGACGATTTTAGAACCATACTGGAATGGTCTGAGAAATTCAAAACACTTGGCATACGAGCCAACGCTGACACTCCTGAAGCTGCAAAACTTGCCCTCACCTATGGCGCAAAAGGTATTGGATTGTGCAGAACAGAAAGGATGTTCAATGCGCGCGATAGACTTGCAGTCTTTGTAGATATGATAATGACAAAGACCATACAAGAAAGAAAAGCAGTCTTGGAGAAGCTTCGCATATTACAAAAACAAGATTTTAAGGAAATCCTCAAAATAATGCAAGGGTATCATGTAACAATCAGACTTTTGGATCCGCCGTTACACGAGTTTCTGCCAAATACTGAAGAATTGATAAACAAAATCCATTCTCTAGAAAAACAAGGTACCCCAGAGCAAATAATTCCAACCCAGAAAATATTTGACAGAGCAAAGGAGTTGGCAGAGATAAATCCAATGATGGGTCATCGCGGAGTCAGAGTTGGCATCACTTATCCTGAGATATATGAGATGCAAATTAGAGCCATCTGTGAAGCGGCAGCAGAACTTCAAATGGAAAAAATAGATGCCCATCCACAAATAATGATCCCCCAAGTTGGAAGTATAAACGAATTAAAATATATCAAAAAAATATACGATTCCATAAAATCAGATGTGGAATCAAAATTTGGAATAAAGTTAAGAATTAATTTTGGCACAATGATGGAAGTTGTCAGAGCTTGTCTGACATCAGATGAACTTGCACAAACAGCCGAGTTCTTTAGCTTTGGAACAAACGACCTTACTCAGGCAGTATTTAGTTTTAGCAGAGAAGATGCAGAGGGAAAATTCCTTCCAGAGTATTTTGAGAAGGATGTGATGACAGAAAATCCATTCCAGTCACTAGATGTCAATGGCGTAGGAAATCTCATGCAGATTGCAATATCAAGAGGCAGGGGCGTAAAACCTAATCTTGAGATAGGGGTTTGCGGCGAACATGGTGGAGATCCTCGCTCAATCAAGTTTTGCAACACAGCCAAGTTAACATACGTGAGCGCATCAGCGCACAGGATTCCAATAGCAATCCTTGCAGCAGCACAAGCAGCTCTTGAAAACTCGAAGAAATCTTCAAAAAAAGTGGTACGTGACAGATAGATGCTACCTAGACTTGAATCTATAAAACAGGCCAGACAGAAAATTGGATTGACACAACAAAAACTTGCTTCTCTTACAGGGGTTAGCACCTCCATGATAAATCAAATCGAGTCAGGAAGATGTCAGCCAAGCTATGCTACTGCAAGAAAAATATTCGAGGTACTGTGGTCACTTGATAGCCAGTCATCAATGAAAGCAGGTGACATTTGCAGTAAAGAGATTGTAAAACTAAAGACAAGTGATACCTTGAATGATGCAATTAAAAAAATGAAAGAGTCGTCCATTAGTCAGGTTCCAGTTTTTGAAGGAAATGAAGTGGTAGGAGTGATAACAGAAGATGGAATAGTAAAAAACCTCATCGATAATGACGAGACACAAAGAAAGAAGATAAGACTGTCAGAGATAATGGATCCTCGTCCACCCATTGTAGATTTTAACACACCAGTCAAGACATTGGTCTCACTGATACGATACTCAAAATGCGTTCTTGTCTCAAAAAACAGCAAGATTGTCGGAATAATTACTGCGTCAGACACACTAAAGCTAATAGAATAAAATAATTCTATTTTGGATGCGAGCAGAGCTCTGTCAATACGCCATGAAGTGATTTTGGATGAATGAAAATAATCTTTGTTCCTCCAGAGCCAGGTCTTACTTCTCCGAGAAATCTTACTCCAGTACCTTTCATTCTGTCAACTTCTCCTTCTATGCCTTCGGTTTCAAGAGCAATATGATGCAAGCCCTCGCCTCTGGTATCAAGGAATTTTTTGATGGGACTTGTCTCCTTTGTTGGCTCCATGAGTTCAATTCTTGAATTGTTTAGATGCAATATTGCAACTCGTACTCCTTCAGTCTCGATTGTTTCAAATTCAACTTCTTTTACTCCAAGTACATTTTGATATTCCTTTACTGCCGCATCCAAGTTGTTAACTGCTATTGCAACATGGTCTATTCTCATTTTAGAATGACTCCTTTGGCTGGTACATCCCAAAGACCTCTCTGAATGTGTTGCTTATCTCCCCAAGAGTGACATAACTTCGCACCGATTCCAAGATGAAAGGCATCAGGTTTTCTTCTTTTTCTGCAGCACTCTTCATCTTGGATATCGCCGCTTCAGCCTTTTTGTTATCGCGCGTACTGCGAAGTTCTTTTAGATTCTGCATCTGTTTTACCTGAATGCTACCATCAATCTTCATAATCTCTTGCTTTTCATCAACAGAATCTGTAAACTTGTTGACGCCTACAATCACTCTCTCGTTGCTGTCAATTTCTTTCTTTAGCCTGTATGCATTTTGTCGTATTTCAGACTGGAAGAAGCCTTTTTCAATTCCAGCAAGTGATCCGCCCATCCTGTCAATTCTTTTGAGATATTTGTTTGCCTCCTCTTCTATTTTGTCAGTCAGGTATTCTAC
>JBARDK010000213.1:0-3031 GCA_049795075.1 Nitrosotalea sp.
GTACGGGTTCTAAATTATACGGTGGTACCAACTCACCTTCTCATCCTATTTACAATTATACGACTCCTACCAATTTGCCACCTCCTTCTTACATGATAACAAACGCATCTGGTGGTTCAGGTAACATGACGGGTATGGGACTATCTACCACATCTGTAATCACAGTTACCACAGACAAGTCATCATATAATGACGGAGACAAGATAATGATTTCAGGCTCAACAAAAGATTATCTGGGTGATACGCCTCTTACACTCATTCTAAGAAATCCAGTTGGAAACATTGTAACGATTAATCAAATTCAAGTAGGAACTGATAAGACATTTTCCACTAGTCTAACCGCAGGTGGTGCATTGTGGCAGGCTGCCGGTGCATATTCAGTGTATATCCAGTATGGTGGTTCAGACAGGTCTACAACAACAACATTCCAGTTCTCAGGTTCACACGTTTCTTCAGGAACTACTATTCTTGTAGATGGTACCAACATGTCAATAACATATAGTATAACAAACGGAAAGGTTCTTGATATCAAAGCTGACACCAATTCAAAGTCACTAATTGTATCAATTCAGACAAATGGTGATGGCGCACTAACAATTAACATGCCAAGAGCATTAATTGATGCAAAGAAGACTGATGGCAGCGATGATCAGTTCTTTGTGCTAAATGATGGCCAAGAAAATGACCAGTTCCAAGAGACTAGCAATACTGTTACTGCTAGAACACTCCAAATTCCATTCACAGACGGGACTTCACAAATAGAGATAATCGGTACAATAGTAGTTCCAGAGTTTGGTCCAATCGCAGCCATGGTACTTGCAATTGCAATCATATCAATAATTGCAATCTCAACCAAGACAGGACTAAGATTTACACCACGAGTGTAAACTAGTCCAAGAATTTTTAAAATAAAACGATCCATCGCTAAAAAATTAAAAAACTAATCTACAAAAACATACTTGATTATTTCTTCAATGTAACATAACCAGACAGTATTCTAGAAGCTTGAGAAATACTTGTGATTCTATTATATTACACATGATACACATGTGATAACAACTGATGTTTTCATGAGTTCTGATAATCTAAACATGCCAGAAATAACCGCAATAGAGGCAGATCGCTTAACAAAAGTTTATCGTGGTAACATTAGGGCAGTGGACGAAATAAGTTTCTCAGTTAAACAAGGGGAGATATTTGGCTTGCTTGGCCCAAACGGAGCTGGCAAAACTACTACAATCAAGATGATAATAACTCTCACCAAGGCAACCTCTGGTACATTGCATGTATTTGGAATCGATGTTTTCAAATCGCCAGAAACTGTGAGAGAAATGCTTGGATATGTACCACAGAGCATATCTGTTGATACTGATCTTACTGCATATGAAAATTTACTGATATTTTCTAAATTATCGTATGTAAACAAGAAGGAACGCAATGAGAGAATAAAAAATGCATTAGAATACATGGATCTTTCGAGCAGAGCAAATGATCTTGTCAAGCGCTATAGCGGAGGAATGATGCGCAGGCTAGAAATAGCACAAGCGCTTGTAAACAGACCAAAGATTCTACTTTTAGATGAACCAAGCATTGGTCTTGACCCTTCGTCAAAAAAACAAGTATGGAAAAACATCAAGCAATTAAATCAAGAGTTTGGTGCTACAATTTTAGTCACGACCCATGACATGAGTGAGGCAGATGAACTCTGCGACAGAATAGCAATCATGTCAGAAGGCAAGATAGCAATTTTGGGAACACCTGAGGAATTAAAAAGAAATGTAGGAGGAGATATTGTCACGGTGAATCTTGCATCTGCTCCTCCAATCATATCATTACCCCAAGAAATCGGTAGTATTATACACAGTAATGAAAAATCCATTCAGATTTTGACAACTAATGGAGAAGAGGCAATTCCACTAATCGCAGATTTCTTTAGGAGCCATGAAATTAGAGTTGAATCTATCTCAATTAACAAAGCAAACCTGGATGATGTTTTTATGAAATATGCCAAGAGAAGGCTTGGCGATGAAATGTACAAAGCTACACGTAGAACACGCCGTGATTTTGTGAGGCGTGCAAGATGAACATTAGGAGATTTCTCATCAGTTCTATCACAATTGCAGAGATGGAGGCAAGAAAAATTCGTCATGATTCAACTGAGCTTTGGGCTAGAATTATCCAACCAGCACTCTGGCTACTTGTTTTTGGCGAGACCTTTAACACCATAAGGGCTATGCCATCAGGTAACTTTTCGTATATCCAGTTTATCACTCCTGGTATACTGGCGCAGTCTGTCTTGTTTATTTCCATTTTTTATGGCATAACTGTAGTCTGGGAGAAAGACGTAGGAATACTTACCAAGCTCTTGTCAACCCCATCTCCGCGTTCATCCATAGTTCTGGGAAAATCGCTTGCAGCAGGTATAAGGGGAATTTTTCAAGCCATAATGGTATTTGCTTTGGCATTGTTAATTGGGGTCAAGATAAGACTTGATCCATTTGACATCGCAGGTATTTTTGCTGTTGTAATACTTTTTGCCATGTGTTTCTCAAGTCTTTCAATGTTTCTTGCCTCGTATCTGAAAACTCGAGACAGGATGATGGGAATTGGTCAAGCGTTAACCATGCCACTCTTCTTTGCAAGCAATGCCATATATCCAATCTCTGTAATGCCAATCTGGCTTCAGTATATCTCTATAGCAAATCCACTTAGCTATGTGGTGGATGCAATTAGATCTATGCTTCTTACTGGAACGTATGAAAATTTGCCTATTGACATACTTGCATTGGTTATTGCTACAGTTATTTTTGTAACTCTGGCTTCCATAACAATAAAGAAATTATTAGAGTGATGTGATAAGCGATTCTAAAATCATTCTAAAGATTATCTATACATCAAAATATAAAAAATAAAATAAGAAAGGCTTCCTAGATTCTATTCTTGAAAGTCACTTGGGGTTGTTCCACTAGGAGCTGTAGTTGTACCATTGGTTGGTTTGTTCCACATTCCCATGTGTCCGTGCATCATTTTA
>JBARDK010000214.1:0-5431 GCA_049795075.1 Nitrosotalea sp.
TCCGTTGTATATGAATATCTGCACTGCGTTGGTATCGCCAACTAGTGGAGGCTCGTTTACCCAGCCAATTTTTATCGCAATATTTCCAAATACTTTAGTTGTATGTGCTTCTGCTGGATGTATTGCGAGTGGAACCATCATAACTGCTGCCAAAGCGAGAATTACTGGGATTATCAATTTTCTAGATTTCATATGTTTCTCCTGTCATTACCATGAAATATCATTTTCTTATATACATTATGGTACAAAACCAAAACAAGAAATTATTTTGCTATTTTGTAATTGTACCACTATTGTATTAAATTATAAGTGTTCATAAAATGTATAGATTGTATTTATGATAGAAAGAAAGAGAGGAACAAAATCAACAATCAAAATAATTTTGCTGGTCTTCGTAGCTGTGTCCGTCTTGGTAGTGGTTCCAAACATTCCCAAATCTTATGCCCACGCATTTGTCATAGATAGCAACCCTGCGCCAGCAACATCATTGAATACACCTCCATCACAAGTTGAAGTGGATTTTGTCGATCCTATAGACATGAAATATAGTCAGATAAAGGTCCTGGACTCTAACGGGAAAGCTGTCAATAACAACGACTGGCATTTTATCACAGATGATCATGAAAAAACAGTTGTTACTTTACCTACCATTCCAAATGGAATTTACACGGTATATACCAAAGTTCTTGACGCTACAGATGGGCACACAACTACGAATGCATTTGTCTTTGCAGTTGGTGAACCAGTACCACAAAATCTCTTAAATGCAAAAACAAATGTCAGTTTTTCTGACATTGTATCTGTTCCCGATGCAATAGCGAGATACCCATCACTTGTGGGCCAGATTATTGTAGTTGGTGCTGCTTTCTCATCTTTCTGGCTATGGTCACCAATTTCCAGAATTTCCGCGTTAAAGGACGCATTTGAGTCAACGCGTGTCAAAATAGACAAAAGCATGACCAAGATTGTGCTGATTGGTTCAATAATTATTTTGGGCGGAGATTTTGCAATGATTTCATCAGAAGCATATTCGATAAATTCAGGATTAATAGATGCGATAAACACAACTTTTGGAAATCTTTGGCTTGTACGAATGGTGCTTTCCCTTGCGCTGTTTGGTGTAGCTCTAGTTGTATATCTCAAGCAAAAGCAATCAAACACGGTTTTGCCCAAGAGCCAAGTCGCGGCATTGTTTGGAATTGGAATTGCGGTGCTTGCTACAACTACTTTGATCAGTCACGGTGCAGCAAGTGGAAAAATGTTACCGCCAATACTAGACTTTGCCCACAATGTGGTAGCTTCGCTTTGGATAGGCAGTGTCATATATATCGCGTTTGTCGTAATGCCGCGGCTCAAGCAGATACAAGATTACCGTGCTGGCGTGTCCGTGTTGTCTCTTGCAATACCAAGGTTTTCCACCATAGTTGTGGCACTTCTTGGAATAGTTGTAATGACAGGACCTACTCTTCTTTACGTACTTGAAAACAATCTTTCACTTACTCTTGCATCGATATATGGCGAGATACTCATTGTCAAGCTTTCACTAGCCGGTGCCATGATTGGTTTTGGCGCATTCAATCAAAGCATAATTTATCGAAAGGCGTTAAACGAAATTTCTATTTCTTTACCAGATGCATGCAACACGCCCACATCAATCAGCCAGAATGGATCTAGTAACAATAACAAAAAATCAATCCTTGTACAATTTGACAAAAGCATAAAGATTGAAGCAATAATTGGATTTGTTCTAATTGCTTCAATAGCTGTGCTTGTTGATTCTGGGCTTCCAGGGATTCAATTTCAAGACGAATTGGTACAGCAACAGCAACAGATCCCACACGTCTTTGCTTTTGCAACTCCACTAGAATCATCGAGCCAATTTACAGAAACAGGGTTCACAGATACCGGAGATAAAATTGTCTTATCAGTTGACCCGTTCTATTCTGGAAAGAACAATGTCACACTCTCATTTTTTGATTCAAATAATAATCCAATTGACACCATAAATTCCACAAAGATAACGCTTAACCAAGTAGACAAAGGAATAGGTCCAATAGAAGTCGATAGTGCCCAAAAGATATCTCCAGGAGTATTTTCTGTAAACACGGCAGCATTTGCAATATCTGGCCACTGGCAGGCCCAGGTAGAAGGAGTAACTACTGCTTTGGGGGCACTTGATGCCGTTACCTCCTTTGATGACATTTATGTCAAACCAAACCTAAACCAGTTACAAGCAAACATTACAGAGTTCAAAATGCCTGATAACAGGTCCTTGCCTGCATATCCAGTTTATGACAATATCAGAAATGTGGTTTGGGTTGGAGACAATGCCATCAATAGCGGAAGAATATGGGAGTTTGATCTAGGATCCAAACATTACACAGAACACAAAATGAATGGAACTAACATTGTAACTTTTGCCACGTTGGATTTCAATAATAACATATGGTATATTGACCCCATAACAAAAATTTTGGGATATTATGAGCCAGATACGGGCAAGGAACAAAAATACAGACTTCCAAATAACGTAACTGCGTCCGGCCTTGCCATAGATAACACAGGTAACCTCTTGATGACCTCAGCATCAACTAATCAGCTCTTAGAATTTGACACATCGGCAAAGACGTTTCATTCAATCAACTTGCCAGCAAATTCACAACCACTTGGAATCTCAATAGACCAATCAACTAACCAGATATGGATAGCTGAAAGCAATTCTAGTAAAATTGCAAATGTAGACCCATCACAAAATTATAAAATTACAGAATATGGTCCTACTAATGGCACTCTTTCAACTCCCACCGCCATTTTATTTGATTCTGTAACTGGCAAAGTCTTTGTTTCAGAGCATGATGGCAAGGCAGTATCAGCTTTTGATCCTCTGACCAAAACTTTTCAAAAATACAATACTGACCAGAATGGCCTACCATTTGGAATGACCTTTGATGCAAACCATGATCTATGGTTAGCTCAGCACACTCTGGACAAAATAGCAGTAATAGATCCAAGGACTGGTCAGACTAACGAATTCAGTATACCGACATCGTCATCTTTTACACAGTGGGTAGCAGCAGACTCTCAAGGTGACATAATACTTGCAGAAGAACGTGCGGGTGCACTAGGTATTCTCACTACCAGTCTAAAGCCCGGATTTGTCGAAAATACAGCACCAACAAACATCATCTTAGGGGTACCACTTGGATTTAGCTATTCCGATGTAATAGGTCCTGCAATTGCGGGTGGTCTGATATCGGTGGCCTTTTTCTATTCAAAAAGTGTAATAGATATCAGAAACAGCGCAAGGCAGATAAAGAAAAATTTCAGTCAATAAACGTCAATTTATAGCAAAAATGGGTTTACAGATACGCTAGCTGTGCAGGCATGGTTGATAAGTACTGTTTGTCGCGTGTACCACTTGATTTAAATTTCGTTTTGACCAATTTTCATTGTGTTCAGACCCCAGACACTGTTCGAGACCAAGTCTACGCTGTTAAGTGTGATAATATTTGCACTTGTTGCTGCGTTATCAATTCCTGTCATCTTACCCCACATGTTTCAGCAATACGAGCTTTTCCACATCCTTCTACATATTAGCGGAATAGGTTTTGCTTCATTTCTTACAATAGTGGCTGCAATGGCATATCATAAGGTCAAAACCCGCAGGCTTCTTTTCACTACCATTGCGTTTGGTACTTTTATTTTGTCTGAAGTATTCAATCTAATTGATGCAGCGTGGCAGTCAAAGTATTATTTTTGGAGTTTCTCATCATCTGAGATAGGTCATCTTATCATGTTCTTCACATTACTAATGTTTGCACTAAGTGTATTTAGGAGAGATTGAAAATGGACAGAGTTACACAGATAATTGAGATTATTGAAAAAAATCCTGGAATAAAGTTTCGCGAGATAATGCGAGAGACTGGAATGAAAAACGGTGTTCTTGGATATTATGCAGGTAAGCTAGAAAGAGATGGCGCTGTAAAGGTTGACAGAAGTCCTGGCCAGACTAGATTTTATCCCCCAGGAATATCAGATGGGGACACATTACTGATAAAGAATCTAAGGCAGGAGACACCAAGGCAGATTCTTGCGTCTTTATTACAATATGGAATGTTATCATTCAATGAGCTAGTTGAGAAGACACGAAAATCACCAGCTACAGTTTCCCTCTACCTCTCACAAGTAACAAGAGATAGCATCATTGAAAATAAACTCGTCAATTTCAAAAAGAGATATTATGTTAAAGACATTGAAAAATTACAAAAAATTATTGACAAATATCATCCAAGCTTGATTGAAAGTGCAGCAGATCATCTTGCCGATACTTTCTCATCACTTTAAAAATATCACAAATATTATTTTTACAATATTAGAGTTAAAAGATAGACATTCAAGAACGAAGATCAGCGTTTATTTAGAGTCCAAGTAAATGCAACGATGAGAGTGGATATGTCATGAGATCTGTATATTTTTTAGCTATTTTCATCATCGCTGTTTCCCTTTTCCTTGTTTCAAAAGCCCAGGGTGACGGTTTAGCTAGCGAGATTCTTCCCCCTTCCCTGATAGGAAATACGAATGTTACTTTGTCTATTGGCTCTGTTCCATTTTTAATTAACGATACTCATGCAGGGACGCAACTGAATCTCGTATTGATGGATGCAGACACCCAGCAGCCAATCCCTGATGCAACACTTGCAATTTCTGCATTCAAGGGACAAGACGCAGTTTTTGGTCACATATTCAAGAGTGACAGTGGAAATTTTGTTTTGAGTTTTTATCCACAACAGTCTGGCAACACAACGTTTGACGAACAGGGAGGACTTCTTTCAGGATTATTTGGTCAAGATAGTGGCAATTACGACGTAAAAGGTCCGGCCTTTGAATCTGCAGGATTATATCGATTCAAAATCGAGGTTATTACAATGGGTGCATATGACAATCAAGTAAGCAAGTCGTATACTGCAGGTATATCAATACCAGAATATGATAATCTTACAATTAACGACCCAGGTTATGGGACTCAGCAGATACAGATCATAGCATATTATGATCAGTTGCATAACATCACATATGATCCAGTCAAGAAATTTGTTAATTTCACCATGCCATTTGACTGGTCTACACAGAACATAAGCCAGCTTACAGTGGTACATCAAGAAATTAGAATTCCAAGAGCGCTCGGAGATTTTGTGGTAACAAAATATGATGCATATGTGAACAACATCAAGATACCTGACAAGTTGATATCAGTAGATGATTACTCCATGGATGCATATAGGATAGTGCATCTCATTTTATACAAGCCTGATGTGGAAAATCTTTTTTCAGAACAGAAAGATCCTGGTCAAGAGATGAATTTTGCTATGAAACCAAGTGATGAGAATGCTTTCCCAGTGGTACAGTTCACCAGAAATGCACAATACAAGAT